>CAYUZC010000241.1:0-3528 GCA_964449525.1 uncultured Ruminiclostridium sp. | reverse complement strand
TTTGCTTTCCAGATATAAAGCCTGTTATTGATATAAACAGCTACAGAGAGATTTTCGGCATAGGACCGGCACGAACTTCAGGCAACGGAGTTTTCAAGGGTATCAATGAAATGAAACCGGGTTATTATTCTGTTTTTTCAAAAAAAGGTTTTGAGGTGGTTCGGTATTGGGATATTGAAAATAAATTACACACAGATAGTTATAAACAAACTGTTGACAAGGTATCCTTTTTGGTTGGTGATGCCATTAAAAGACAAATGGTTTCAGATGTTCCGGTTTGCAGCTTTTTATCAGGAGGAATAGATTCGAGCATTGTAACTGCAGTTGCCTCAGATTTTTTACAAGAAAAAGGAGTGAGTCTAAATAGCTTCTCATTTGACTTTAAGGATAATGATCTTTACTTTAAGTCAAATGCTTTTCAACCCGAGCGTGACAGACCCTTTGTTGACATAATGCTGGAGAATTACAACCTAAATCACACCTATCTTGAGTGCGACGAGAGCATTTTGGCAGATTTGCTTTATACTTCTGTAGATGCTAAGGATTTACCCGGTATGGGAGATATTGACGCTTCGCTCTTGTATTTCTGTTCTCTGGTTAAGATGAATAATAAAGTTGCATTAACCGGTGAATGTGCGGATGAAATTTTCGGTGGTTATCCATGGTTCTATAAAGATGAGCTGTTTTGGTTTAACGGTTTTCCATGGTCAAGAGATATAAACACAAGAACACGTTTACTAACCAATGCTTTTATTAATGAACTCAAGCTGGAAGATTACGTACATGAAAGATATATGGATTCGTTGAAGGAAGTCCCTTCATTAGAAGGAGAAAGCATCATTGAGAGAAAACAAAAAGAGATAGCATATCTTAATATAAAATGGTTTATGCAAACCCTACTGGACAGAATGGACAGGGCGAGTATGTATTCAGGCCTTGAAGCAAGAGTGCCCTTTGCTGATCACAGAATTATTGAGTATGTATTTAATACTCCGTGGGGTATGAAATACAGGGGTGGCGTGGAGAAATCACTATTAAGAGAAGCATGCAAAGATCTGTTACCCGAAAAGCTTTTATTCCGCAAAAAAAGTCCATATCCCAAAACCTATAATCCTAATTATGAGCGATTACTTGCACAAATGTTTTCAGAAATTATAAATAATCCCAATTCACCTATTATGGCGTTTACAGATAAGAAAAAAGCACTTTCGTTTATGCGTGCTCCTGCCGAATACGAAAAACCTTGGTTTGGGCAGTTAATGGCAGCTCCGCAGCTTATGGCCTATATGATACAGATAAATTACTGGCTTGGGACACTATGAAAACGAACAAGGCAACGTCTTGGAAATATGTAAGGTGAAAAATAATTAGAATGCCGGATCACTCCTTTTGGAGTTAATCCGGCATTTAGTTTCATACGCTATTTGATGGCAACACTTCTTACATTTCTATAAGTAGCTTCCATATCTTTCCCCGGCTATATCCCTAGGCTTTTCAACCACTCAAGAGCTTCTTCCTTCGAGCTGAAATAGTCTTCAACCAGCTTTCCGGTTTGTGCTGTGCGCTGATGCCTTTTGGCCTGTACTTTAATCGCCGCAAGGCCTCCGGATATGAATGCCATGGCAGCACAGCCAGCTTCTTCACACTTTTTATGAAGTTCAGCAAAGGCTTGTTGTGTTTCGGGTTGTTCAACCGGATCCAATTTCTCAATGTTTGGAGCATAAGCCCATTTCCCTTTGAAGTTCTTTCCCTTTTCCACTACATAAGCTGTGAGTTCCTGGACTGCTTTTGCAGTTGCTTTTCCGCTTGCTTCTGTCAGTACGATGTTTCTTCCGGGTACGTCATGTTTTAATAATGACCATTCACTTTTTCTGTTTTCCATGTTTTCAACCTCCAATATATAAATATTTTTGTGACACTAAATAGTGTCAATTATCATCAGAATTATTAAATTTCTCTGTTAAGACAACGAATTTTTTTAGTATGCCGGATAGATGATCTTTTATATGATTGGTTTTATCTGCTCCTAGAGATGATGCCTGTGAAATACTGTCTATGGATTCCAGGGCTGTATCTACAGAGGTCAGTAGGTTTTTTGATGTCGAATCGAAATCATTAACCATATCGTTCATAAATGAAGCATCTTCATTATACTTACAGGCAACCTCCATAATAGACAGGTAATTATCCGTTACATCAGCAGATACGAACTGAAGTAATTTACTTGAGCTTTCCGAAAGATTATTAACAGATAGTTCTACTTGACCTGTTATATTTTTAATTTTTGACATTACCTCCTTCGATTGTTCGGCAAGCTTTCTGATTTCATCGGCTACGACCGTGAATCCTTTACCTGCCTGTCCGGCTCTTGCCGCTTCAATTGTGGCATTTAAGGACAGAAGGTTGGTTTGAGAAATAATATGAATAATGGATTCGGATAATACAGATATCTGCTTTACAACTTTAGAGGCATCAATAGCCTCAGTCAATTCATTTTTTGCTTCTTCAAGAATGTATTTAGCCTTATCTTGTGCCAAACGAACTCTTTCTTGAAGGTTTTCTGCCCGTTTCTGGATTTCCTGAACGGTTAGCACACCTTGGGAGGTTTTATCGGTTATGAACTGTACTGAACCAACAATATCCAGTGTGGTTGCCGCAATATCTTCCGAATTATCTGCAGCTTTTCTCATAATAGATGCCAGGTTTTCTGAAGAATTGGCCGCGGTTTCAATTTCCGATTCAAGTTCATTGATGTCTTGAAATAGGATATTGATATGCTCCGTTTTGTGATTTTGCGGATTATGCCGAACTACGTCAACAAGCGCAATCAAGGTTTTTTCTATGGCGTTTGCGATGGTACCCGATTCATCTTTTCTATTTTTCAGTTCCATGGGAATGTCCTGCATTTTCTTTTCCCTTGTCATGGTCTCAAGGTACTTTTTTAGGGCAGAAAATGATTTTTGCTTTGAATTTTCCTGTAACATATTCAAAAGAAAGAGTAGGATTACAACAATGGAAGTTATCAAAAATAAAAGCAACGAAATTGTATTTCCTTGAAAGAAGATATTCCATACAGCTGTTATAATGTTAAGAAAAAGAAAAACAGCCAATATATTATGGCTCAGGGGTATTCTTTTGTATTTTGCGAGCTTGTCCAAAAAACTCTCCTCCTCACTAAGTTGTGGCAATTACTATATATATCGTCAATAGGTCAACGTGCGTTACATTTATATCACACATAATGTACAATAATTTGAATATACCAACATTGATGTGTGCGTAAACAGACTTTCCAGTACCAGTATAATACTATATTTGCTAAATTCCTTTTTTGGGGAACAATTGCTTTAACGGTTGTTTCGGTCAGTTTATTTGGGATGTATGTATATTTATATCTAAATAGTTTAAAACAACACGTTCCAGCGTTAAATTAAATTTATAACAAATGTCATGGAAAAAGTTATTGACATATGTTATGGAATATTTTATAATTAGTTTGACGGTTGTCATGGAATATTTCAAAACAAC
>CAYUZC010000240.1:0-3595 GCA_964449525.1 uncultured Ruminiclostridium sp. | reverse complement strand
TGTTAGCTCACATAGCTCATCAGGCGTAAAACTGGCCCTTTTGATATCATTTGTTATTCTATTTACGCAATATTTGCAATCATAAATACAGCAATTACTGAAAAGCACTTTCAAAAGCGAAATGCAGCGCCCGTCATCTGCCCAGCTATGGCATATTCCCGCTACCGCAGCGTTTCCAACCTGACCCTTCTTATTGTTGCGGTTACTACCGCTGGAAGAACATGAAACATCATATTTTGCTGAATCTGCGAGAATATGAAGCTTTTCAAGCAGTTGCATAAAATCCTCCAAACATATGTTCTTTTATTAGTATATCATGAATCGAATCAAAAGAAAATATGTTCGGAAAATGTAGGAATATTTATAGTATTGCTTTGAGCTTTTCGGCAACTTTTTCTGCTTCTGCCCTACCTATGTAATAGTGGGTAACAAGACGTAAATTACCGTTCTCAGGTGGATTTATGAGTATCCCGTCTTTTTTAAGAGATTCTGTAAGAAGAGCTGTATCTACGGTTTTGTTTATTTTCAGAAAGACCATATTAATATGAACATCTTCGGGATGAACCTCGACACCGGGAATTGTTTTAAGCATTTCTGCCAGGTAAATGGCTTGCTCTCTATCCTCAGACAATCTTTTTGTCATATTCTCAAGGGCTATAATACCCGCCTGTGCAACAACTCCTACTTGCCTCATACCTCCCCCCAAGATTTTACGCTTTCTCCTGGCCGCATTAATAAACTTTTTTGTTCCGGCCAGCATTGAACCAATAGGAGCACACAAACCTTTTGAAAGACAAAACATAACAGAGTCAGCATATTTAGCAATTTCGCTCGCATCTACCTTAAGATATGAAGCTGCATTGAATATCCTGGCTCCGTCTAAATGCACAGGAATGTTATTCTCCTTTGCAATATCGTAGAGTTCTTCCATATATGAAAGGGGATGAACAATCCCGGTTGAATGGGCATTTTCGGTACAAATAACTCCGGTTTTGGGTTCATGAATATCTTCGGCAAACCGAATTGTCTGTTTAACTTTATTCAAATCAACCATACCACTTTTGGATGGAAGACACCTTAGATTTCCACCGGAAATTATGGCTACAGCACCGGCTTCATGTACAACTACATGATTGTCTTCCGGTATTATGACCTCATCACCACGGCTGACATGTGTAAAAATAGCCAGCTGATTCCCCATTGTACCTGTAGGCACAAATAATGCCGCTTCCTTATTTAATACACTTGCCGCCATCTTCTCGAGGCGATTTGTGGTAGGGTCATCTCCATATACATCATCACCTACTTCGGCTTTTAGCATCGCTTTTCGCATTTCTTCAGTAGGCCAGGTTACTGTATCACTTCTTAAGTCAATGTAATTCATCTTTTCCCCCTGATATTATGATTTTTACCAACCCTCATAATTCTTATATAATTCAGTAAGATTATTATAAACCGGAGCTCCGGTGGCCTTTAGTCTTTCCTCGCTGCAGTGTCCGTTTGAAACCAAACAGCACTTCATCCCCGCTTCTTGTGCCACCTCAAAATCATGGATAGTGTCTCCTATAAAAAGCATCTCGGATGGATAGCAATTCAACATGCGAACAAGTTTTTCTGCAAGCAAGGTTTTGCTATCGGCATGGTTATTATCCTGACCGAGAATATTTACAAAGTATGATTTAATACCATATTTTTCGATTTGTTGTGCCAGAACTCCACTGTCCGAAGCTGATACTATATGCTGCTTCAAGCCCTTATTTTCAAATTGTTCCAGCATTTTTTTGGCATCTTTATGAAGAGAAATAATATGAGAATTATTTAAATAATTAGCCAGGTATTCATTACAAACCTCTTGATATGTTTCACAGTTAAAATCAAAGCCCGCCTCGTTGTATAGGGTTATAACAGGGAAAACTATTTTGTCTTTGTACATTTCTATTGTTAAAGTGTCGAGATTTCTTTTTGTCAACATATCATCAACAGCCTTGCAGCTAGCTTCAGTGTCATTTAAAATGGTGCCGTTCCAATCCCATACAATATGCTTTATATTCATTTTCATCTCCCTTTCAGGCTTTCTATAGTCTGCTTCTGATATTACAGCTTCACAATCGAAATGTCAAAATATAAGGTATGGATTTAAAGACTTTTTCAAGGTTATCTGGTATAATACTAAGAGATGATTTAAATAAATTAAATTTTCAATTTATATATATCCGGAGATGGTTAATTTGGTTGCTTATGACTCAATATTGGTCTGTGTCACTCGTCAAAAAGCTTGCGAAAGACTTATCAAAACCGCTGCCGAACTAAAGAAAAATGACGGGGAGCTTTATGTCATTCATGTAACAAAGGAAAACTGGAATTTCGTAGATAATTCGAGAGATGGCGAGGCAATGGAATACCTTTTTTCTATGACTAAGTCCTATGGTGCAGACCTTACGATTCTTAACTCGAACAAAATACCCGAAACAATTGCTCAATTTGCAGAACACTATGGAATAGACCTTATTGTTCTGGGGGAAAGCCCCGATGGTTCTCAAAATGCTTTTCAATACCGGTTAGAATCTCTTTTGAGTGATACAGATATAAAGATTATTGCTATACCAAACAGTTGCTCACAATAATCTATTAACTGTTTAATAATCCATATACATCGCGTTTGGATAAGCCTCTATCCTTTGCGGTTAGCTTCATTGCATCCATTCGCTCATATCCTCGTTCCATATAATACTTAACATGATCCTCAAGAGATAATTCTGATAAATCAGGTTTTAGATTATCCGATTCCTTCTTTTTTGAGCCCTCAACTACTATTGAAAACTCACCTCTGGGTTCGTTCGCTGTGAAATGCTCTATAGCTTCGCTCAGCGTACATCTTAACGCTTCTTCATGAATTTTGGTAAGCTCTCTTAATATACCGCAACGCCTGTCACCAAAAACCTTATGAATATCCTCCAATGTTTTTTTGACTCTATGAGGGCCTTCATAAAACACAATGGTTCTATCTTCATATTTTATTGATTCCAGAAATGTAACTCTATCTTTATGCTTCTGAGGTAAAAAACCTTCAAAGGCAAACCTTCCTGTTGGGAGTCCCGATAAAACCAATGCTGTTACTGAGGCGGAGCAACCCGGTATGGCAGTTACATTAACTTCTTGTGAAATAGCAAGAGCTACAAGTTCTTCACCGGGGTCCGATATTCCGGGCATACCCGCATCACTTATCAACGCAATATTCTGTCCGTCTTTTAATTTTGCCATCAGCTCTTTTGCCCTGGATATACGATTATTATCGTGATAGCTTATTAAGGGCTTCTTAATTTTAAGATGGTTTAAAAGTTGCAGTGAGCGTCTGGTATCCTCAGCTGCTACCAAATCTACCTCTGACAGTGTCCTGACTGCTCTATAAGTAATATCTTCCAGATTTCCTATTGGTGTTCCTACCAAATACAGAGTTCCGTATTTTTCTGCCATTATACTCTCCTAATTTATTTAGCACCCATCGCCTGCAATAGTTTAGCGCTACGCATTAGCAGATTCACTCTACATGCACCAATGGGTGTATGAAAAAATTTTACTTTCAACCTATCACATC
>CAYUZC010000239.1:0-3598 GCA_964449525.1 uncultured Ruminiclostridium sp. | reverse complement strand
CCAAAAGAGGACGAGTACCCTTTGCACGAAGAGTTTATTAAGGAGCTATACTTAATTGCCAAGGAAAACGTGGATACAATGGATGTCGATCAGAATATAGATATTCCGGAAGCCCAATTGACACTTAGAAATATACCCAATATTGGTTCAGCTGATGATTTAAGGCATTACGTAGATTATTTTGATGCAGAGCATGACAAGACCTAGGATAAATACATAAAGCTTAACCGTAAATATAATGGATACAAGCTTGCGCTTGATCAAGAAGAGGATGAAGAAAAGGAAAGGCAAGAGAATAGCGACGGCTTAGTTTTTCACATTGAAAAGAATTTAAGACAAAAGTATGCCTTTGAGGTTTTACGCTCCTTTTATCTTTTTAAAATAGAAAAGGAGATGTAAATTATTACATGTCGGACCCATTAAACAAGCTTTTAGGCATTGCAAGCACTGTTTCAGGGCAACACAGAGACATAGAAATGGCAGAAAAGAATCTTGAGAATATAAAAGATATAATTGCTGGTTACGAATTAGAAAAACAAAAAAGGGAAGAAGAAAAACAGCGAAAAGATGAAGAACTAAAGCCCGAGATGGAGGACGCTGTGATTTCTACCTACCCTGATCCAAGTGCAGTAGGAGAATTGGGCGTAGAATTTGACTTATTTGGTCTGATATCGGCTTCCGGGCAGACTGATGGCACTGATTATTCCTTGGAGGTAAGCGGAAATGTAAGTATTTTAAAAGGGACAATAGGGGGCAGAACCATTACTGAAAAAGGTGTAGTTTCTAAAGAAGCTTATACGACGGCCGCCGTAGGTGTCGATATAGAGCCTGGTAAGCTTATTCCGGAGAAAGCAATAGGAAAGGGCGCAAGTAAGATACTGGGCAGTATCAGCTTTGGAGCCAGTGAAAGTGTCTCAAAATATAATGTAATGTCAGGTAATAAAATAACCGATTTTGGCACTATCAGAACAAGTGAAAAAAGTATTGGTGCGGGTCCTGTCGGCGGATCCAGCCAGACTACTATCAGAAGATCCCATATGACCGGACTTGCCATTAAAAATAAATCCATAAAATATAAATTTGCATTCCTTACCTACACCGTGCCGAATAATTAGTGGGGAAATATATAACGGAGTAACTTGACTGTTGCGTCTTTTTCAAAATAACCTCTACCCCGGAGAGGCAGGGGGTGGAATTTAGTTTGGAAATTGAAGATTAGTTAGTTTACTTTTTTACTTTTTATTCCTCTTTTCGTTGTTACTTAATTGTGAATTGTGATATAATACAAATTACCAATAAAATACTATAGTATTAATAGATTACTGGGAGAATGTGAATGAAGGATTCAAATATACTTAATGTTTACACATTAGGACGGTTCGAAGTAGTCAGAAATGGCTGTTCGCTTATTATGAATTCTGCCGGATTGAAAAAGGTTTGGGAGCTTTATAAATTCATGCTCACACACAAAGACAGATCATTCACACCCGAATCTCTTATGGACCAGTTATGGGTTTCGGAAGAATATAGCGACCCACGCAGCACCCTCCGAAAACAGATGTACCGCTTACGTAAAGCCCTTGGAGAGGATACAGCAGAGGAAAATAATAAAACAATCCTGTTCACCAACGGGTATTATAGGTGGAATGAGCAGGTAAGCATTAAGATGGATGCAGAGATTTTTGAGAGCTATGTTAAAAACGGGGATGACCAAAAGGAAAAGTCTCCGGAGGCAGCGCTGCAAAGCTATAAAGATGCCCTGAATTTGTATGCTGGAGACTATTTGCCGGAGTGTACAAACCAGTATTGGGTATACACAGCAAGAAACCATTACAGGCGGCTATACATTAAAACTGTTATGAATATGATAGAGTTGCTCAAAGCCAGGGAAGCCTACGACGAAATATTGGAATTGTGCCAAAAAGCAATACAGATTGATGTTTACGAAGAAGTATTTCACATCAATCTCCTTGAAGCATTCATGGTGAGTGGAGAATTCCGTCAGGCGTTTGAACACTACGAATATATAACCGGATTTTATGAAAGAGAAATGGGGATCAGCCCCTCGGACGAAATGAGGGCTATCTATAAAAGACTTCTTGCTTCCCAGTCCAGAGCCAAGGTGGAGAGTAATTTTTGCGATGTGCTGGAAAAAGATATTTGCTACGATAACGCTTTTTATTGTGAACCGGAGGTTTTCAAGTCCATATATGAGTTGGAAAGAAGAAGAAGTCAGCGACAAAATACTTGTTTTAGTGTCGGCATTATAACTGTAAATCCCATAAAAGGTTATACCTATTCACAGAATGAACTTCGTATGAACAAGATAAAGCAGTTGTTACTCCAACACCTAAGAAAAGGAGATATCCTTACTTGCTGGAACTACCGGCAGTTTGCTGTATTGCTTCCGGGTGTGAATGAGGAACTTACCGAGAAGGTACTCAAAAGGATCATAAATCCCGAGAAAGAGGATACAATGATCATTATAAACCGAGTGGACAAATTGCCATCCTTAGAAAGCAAAACGAGCTGACAGGAATAAGGTATTTATATTCATAAAGAAAAGTGCTTGCCATAGGCAGGCATTTTTTTTGTCACGGAAAAGGAACGGAAATTACGCGTAAATGTCACAGCTGATAAATATAATTTGATTATGAACTTGATTCTTAATGTAAAAGCGAAGGAGGAAACAGGAAATGTCAATGAAGCATCAGACAGCGCAGACGGCAAGCCCCGGAGGCGTGAATTTCCTGATTACCATACACCACCAGGAAAATCATAGCTGGCAAGGCATCATCGAATGGCTTGATACAGGCAAGAAGGTCCATTTTCGTAGTGAGCTCGAGATGATGCAGTTGTTGCATGAAGCGACACTGGCCACCCAAAAGGAGGCGGGTTCGTTCAGAACATGGGATGACGCAAAGGCTTGGGTTTCGGCTTAATGGACAGACAGAAAAATAAACAATTAATAGATTTATAATGATAGACAGAGGAATAGTTAAGAAAGGAGTGGTGCTTCAAATAAAAATCTTTATGACATAACAGTATTGCACATCTCAGCCAAGGCAAAAGAAATAAAAACTCTTAAAAGGCAAACCCGATGAAAGTCGGGGACGCAAAGTCAGGAGTCTAAATATATATTAAAGTTGCCAAAGCAATGTATATAATGATCGTCCGACTGCAAAATTTGAAAAAAATTTGTAAAGGAGAAAAAATAATGAAAGAAGGATTATGTAAGTTCTTATTAAAGAAAAAAATCTTTTCATTGATAATGGTAGTATCCATTATTTTCGGAATGCTCCCAACAACGGCAAGCGCTTTAGCTGACGGTGTAGAGATCACGCACCATACTGAAGCAGAAAGTACGATCCCTGCCTCATTGGCGCAAGGACAAGTCTGGACAGACAAGAGCGTCAAATATATAGGGAATGGAGAGTTCCAGGTAACGCTTAGTGCAGCAGGCCGGGATTACGAGATAGAAACGCCCAGTGAAGATGATAAGGTAGACGTGGTGCTGGTATTAGATACTTCCCATTCAATGCGAGATAATGGTACAAGACTAGCAGATATGAAGGCTGCGGCTGTTGTAGCTGTTAAC
>CAYUZC010000238.1:0-3658 GCA_964449525.1 uncultured Ruminiclostridium sp. | reverse complement strand
AAAGAAACCACTCTTATCGGTATGGAATCCACGGCTCATTATGGTGAGAACTTGATTTGTTTTCTCTATTCGAGGGGTTTTCGAATTTGTGTAATCAATCCTATCCAAACTGCTACGTTGCGAAAAACAAACATACGTAAAACCAAAACGGATAGCGTTGATACCCTTTTGATCATTAAGGCTCTCATTATGAACCAGTACAGGCCTTTTACTCAACGGGATCTTGAAACTCTGAAATTGAAGAACCTCTGTCGCTTTCGTCAGAAGCTCATTAAGTCCAGAACTAGGGTGAAGATTCAACTCGTAACTTACGTCGATCAGCTGTTTCCTGAGTTACAGTACTTCTTCAAATCAGGTATACATATCAACACTTGTTACAGTCTATTAAAGGAATGTTCAGATCCCGACAGGATAGCTGCGATGCACCTTACAAAGCTTAGCAATCTTTTACGAATAGCTTCCCACGGCCGCTTCAAGAAAGATTCCGCTATTGCCTTAAAAGAACTCGCAAGCAAATCCGTCGGTACTAAAAATCATACCTTATCCTTGCAGATTTCTCAATCCATTGTGCAAATTGAACTCTTTGATCAACAGCTCCAAGAGTTGGATGAATCCATCAAATCCCTGATGGACGGGATAGATTCGGTCATTAAAACCGTTCCGGGTATTGGTAATCTCAATGGTGCTGCCATTCTTGGAGAGATTGGTGATATTCACCGTTTTCATTCATCTTGCCAGTTACTTGCCTATGCAGGACTTGATCCTTCTGTGAACCAATCCGGCAAGTTTACCGCAAAGCATACCCGAATGTCAAAGCGAGGTTCCAAAATGCTTAGGTATGCCTTGATTAATGCAGCCTGGCAGGCAACCTTGAACAACAAGACCTTTAAAGATTATTATGAACTGAAGATCTCCCAGGGCCGCTCTCATTACAATACCCTTGGGCATGTTGCCCATAAGCTCGTTCGCGTCATTCACAAGATGATGACCGATAATTTGGAGTTCAATCTGGCTTAATCCATCTATATACATTTTTCAAAGGGCATTCATTTTGCTTTATTTTCTATGCTTATTTTTGACCTGCTATAATTCATAAAAAATTTAAAATTCCTATTGACTATTCATAGTTGGTCTCCTCTTGGGTTTGTTCTTCCTGATCTTGCTCCGGAGTCTGTGTTGGTTGTTGAATGTCCTTATCGGATAACAGATAAACCACTAATCGATGTTTTGGTGTGCACTTGTAAGTGACCCGCATCCCGCTAATTATAGTTTCATCTGTCGCACCATCGGTGGGATTCTGATAATATTCCATGAAATAGCGGTAAATATTTTCACCGTCTTCGCTGAACAGTAAATTGAATGTCTCCAGTAGTTGAGAGTTATAATTATCGTCAAGCAAATCCGGAAACATCAGATTTTCTACAGAGAATGAGACACTATCCAGTTCCTTGTCAATGCTAAAATTGAAAATATCAACAGTATTACCGCCAACAGTCTGGCATTTGCTTTCTTCAAGTACATAATACAATGACAGTTTATCGCGATAATCTAATCGAATAATATTATCGCCTTCACTGAGCATTTGAATTATTTCGGCCAGTTTTCCGGGTATGTCCGGAAACTTATCATAAGAATACAGCTCATACTCATCTTCACACAAAATCAAGAGGTTTCCATCATCGTCTATTGTACAGTTTTTTGTAATGATGTTTTTGTCTGTGTTCTGTGCAGTGTTGGTTTTTAACTCATTTTCAACCGTACTTACCAAGGAGGGGCTTTTATCATTATTTATCGTACAACCCGGTAAAAACACTAAGTAAGATATTATTAAAAAAAACGCCCCTATGCCTTTCATGATTATAGACCTCCTACCATAAACATATTCTAAATCCTTTTATATCCTCTTTTACTTCAGAATTTTAATGTTGCAAGATTTATTTCTCTATTGAACTACTACATAATTCGAGAAATTTTTTGTTCTTATTCACTGCTTGCTCCATTAATCAGACTTAGTGTGAGTAATGAAACTTCTTTTTTTGATCTCTAAGATGAGTATCACCAGGGCGCAAATGCCAACGGCTAGTAAAATTATGTCCTAATAGGCATCAAAGAAAAAGGCTTTAACACCGGTAAGTCCCCACAATGTAAGGAGAGCAAGGCTTAAAAGATTTCTTCGCTTATAACCCAACCAAATAATCATGCCTATACAAATAACAGGGCATGGCATAATATACAAAAGCATCTTAGGAAAAATCTTACCTTGAAAAATAGACACAAGCGGATACACAGCAACTAATCCAGAAAAAAGCCATTGAATTTTAGTTAATTTTTCGAAATTCTCTTCTTTATGTTTCACTGCTTCGAAAATAAAAGTGATGCCTAAGACTAAATATACCGGAAATGCGAAAAAGTATTGAATTGGTTCTGTCCCAAAAAACAAGAAAAAAACAACGGCTAAATATATAGAAGTTAGTCCATAAGCAACCTTTGGCAGCCATACAAGTTTTCCCTTCCGAGCAAGCATGCAGGATACAACTAATGCAACCAATAATACTACCTGCAATAAATATGTAGCTTCATTGTAATTTGAAATTACATCCCAAAATTTCGATGCATCCATAAACAATCCTCCAAGTAACTATAATCATAATAAAACACAACCCCTTTAAATCTGTTTATACTTGCTTTCAAATTTTTCAACTATAAACTCCTTGAACTCATGAGGATTATCAATATCTTTTTTTCTTATTAATGAAGCTTGATTCGTTGTCAAGTAAAAAATGAAATAGTCTTTGCTTTCCATTACAGCAAAGAATTGATCATACTTTAATTCACCTGTTGATTTAAGAGCCTTGTTTTCCATAACAATTTTATCATCGTAAAATTTCAAGGTGTTAACACTATCAAAAGTTCCTGTTTTATCAGTCTTTATTCGTTGTGCATTTTTTCTTTCAACTTTAAGAATAACGACGATAATTGCAAGTGAAAATAATAGAATCCAACTAATTATAAGCCGTGCTATTATAAAATTTCCATTATCATAACTTATTATAATGCTTCCGATTAAACTAATTAAGAAAAGAATTGAAATTACAGATTTGTTTCTTTTGAAGGTAGCGATATATAAAAATTTTTTATAATCCTCCCTTGACATAATCGTGTTTATTACAATTTTTGGTTCTTCCATTTTTCTCCTCCATGCTACAAAATTTTTACTTCACAGTATTCTATAACCTTATTAATAGTACCTGACTTCTATTTCTGGTTCCCGGGAAAATATTCATAATTCTATAGAGTAACTCTTGTCTATCTTTGCAATGATCACCTGTACTCCAATGTTCAATTAGTCTGATATTAGAATTTATCTGTTCAATCTCTTGTGCCTTTTCAATTCCCCATTTAAATTTGCTACTTACGTCTTTGCCAACAAAGAATTTATGTATAACGTCAAAACACATTTCAGCATTTTGAAACTTTTCAATAAGCATTTCGAATAGTGTTTTCAGTTCATCTTGTGAAAAATACATTAGTAAGCCTTCTGCAATAATTAAAACCGAACTGTCTTTGTTTATATCAAGGTCATTCACCCAAGTTAGGTCAAGTAGTGATTTTGAGATAAACTTAGTTCTTTCAGACTCTTTAAAAAACTTCTTTCTAA
>CAYUZC010000237.1:0-3684 GCA_964449525.1 uncultured Ruminiclostridium sp. | reverse complement strand
GTTTGCTTATAGCTATCTGTATGTTAATTATTTCCGATATCCCAGTACCGGACCACATCAACCCCTCCATGAATAAAGGGTGATCATCAACCAGCATGACTTTAGACTGCATTTTCTTTCCCCTCCTTAAGCGGTAAGTATATACAAATCCTGCTTCCCTCACCTATCTTTGACTCTATATCAATTTTTGCACCAATCTCTTTGGCGCGCTCCTGCATAATACTAATTCCATATCTCGCTTTTCCATGGTTTTTGTGCTGATGTATATCAAAACCTTTCCCGTCATCCTCAATCAGGATATGGAGCTCATCAGTCATTAATAAAAATGAAACTTTTGCATTAGTGGCTTCGGCGTGCTTTCTGATATTGTTCAGTGCTTCTTTAATAATGTTCAGAATATTTAATCTTATATTGGTACTTAAATCTTCCCATTTAAATTGAGTGGGTATTTCAAGCCTTACCATAATACATGTTTGCTCTTTGAAATGTGAAATATATTGCTCCAATGCTTTGATAAAATCCGACTCAAAACCTTGTTCGCTTCTGGCATTACGTATATATTCCCTAACATCATTGTTAGCATCTTGAGCTACACTTACAAGCTTGTCCAGCTTTTGTGAGACGCTACCAATTCCTTTGTTTAAAAGCTCCTGTTTTATTCCCTGTGCCTGTAAGTTTATAAACCCCAATACCTGACCGAGGTTGTCGTGCATATCTCTTGCATGCCGCTCCTTCTCAATTCTCACAGCTTGCTCCCACTGCTGCTGCAGATATAACTGCTGCTCTAACTTTTTTTGGGTTATATCGTAGATAACCGCAAGCCTTCCTATCAATATGCTTTTATCATCAGTAAGTGGAGAAATCAATGCTTCATAAATATTTGATTTTCCGTCTGTCTTTCTGGTGAACTCTACATGAGAAACACTTCTGTCTTCGCAGGCACTAACAAGCTCAGGAATATTAGCACATACTTTTTTGATTGGATTAGTCAAAGCCATTTGTGCGGAGCATCCAACAATCTTCTCTAATGCGGGATTTACTTGCAATATACGTTCCTGCAAATCCAGAACCATTACACCGGCATCCATTGTTCTTATTACCTGAGCCCACGCTACAGGTATTACATCAAACAATTTATAACGAAAGATACCCCATGAAACAATTATACCAGCGGGAGCAAAGAATAACGGCGTAATATCAAATCTTTTTACGGGACTTAACCCTAAAATGTATAAAATATTAGGAAGAATAATCAAGCCTACTCCAATAAGTAATGATATTGCTTGCTTTCTATAAACGGTATTTTTAAAATAGACTGCCTTAATTAGAAGAACAAATGCAAACATATTTAAACCCTGAGAATACAACGCATGAACAAAAAATGCGGGGCCATATTTTTTCGTGATAACCGGAAATGAACCACTGAAATCCATCTGCATATCATATCTTACCAGCCCATGGAATCCATCTGTCCAAACAAGAATGATGATGATAGTCGGTATGACAGCGTACCATAGTATTTTTTTATTCCTAATCCATTGATCATACCCGGTGAATTCCATACATAATGCCAATAATGTAACAGGAGAAAAACAATAAGCAAAGTACTGAATATTAGCCCAGAAAAGCTTGGTAGAGAATAAGATGCTCGACATTTCAAGAGCATTTGCAAATGACCATACTGATACTACTAACATACTCAATATAAAGCTTATGGCACCTTTGGCATTAAGGCGTTTTATTATAGCAAATATGCCAAGGAACAGCGATACAGAAGCAGAAGCGATCAACGGCCATATGTATGGAATATATTGATAATTCATAATTCCCCCATTGTATAATACCCGCCTGCAGTGTCGTATTGAGTTTAGTATAATACAATATTATAAAAAAAGGCTGTATTACACAACCTTTTTTAGGGTAACAGAAGTAATTTCTATTCCTTAAATGCGTAGACAAACATGCTTTGTTCATCTTTTCTCCAGTAAGCTCCGACAAGAAATCTATCCTCAACCATCAGTACAAGTTGTACCTCATCATCATTCTTTACTTCATAGCGAAGCTCTTCATATTCAATATTCCTTAATTCATCAATAAATTCCAATGCTTGCTCACGTGTACATCCGTTTTCACCTGTGTAGAGGCTCAGTTTTTCCTCATTAATTGTCTGGTCAGGTACATATTTTAGTGTCACTCCCTGTGGTAACTCCGGGAAGAATGAAGCATAAGGATGCACCTGCCATTTCTCAGGAGCCGTATTGTACTTAGCTGCTTCTTCTTCGTAGTTTATTGAACTTCCTGCTAATTCTGAACTGCTATAAGTAGTTATTTTATATTCAAAATCAGCCTCTGCATCAGTCATTGTATTATCTGCATGAATAGTTTCTGTACTTTGAATGATCTCCTTTGACTTAAATTGTAAATTATCAAAAATAGAGTCATCCCTCTGATGCTTATACCAACGCTCGTCGGAGCTATATGTAATCGGAACAATGATAGGTGACGCATCAATAGCATCTATGGCATCAATATCTTCCTCAAAATATTTTACATTATCAAAACGTCCCAAATAAGAATACCAATGAGATTTACTTGGCTTTTCATACAATTCCGAGCGGGCAAAGCTATACCCCACACACATTAATTCATTGCCTATATATAATTCATAAATACTTGTATTACCAATCAGGTCGGATATACCATCACACTCATACTTCATTGCAACTCCATAATCCGAAGCTGCTGAACATTTATTATATTCATTAACACCATCTGTCATAATATGTGGATATATCATATATCCCTCGCTGTCATTACCCTCTCTGGTATAAGTTGTTGCAAACACATCCCCTCTTCCAGTATTACCTCTGACCTGTGAGAACTCTAAAGTCAGCAATTTTAAATCCTCCTTTTGTTGCTCACTGCTCTCGTAAAATCGAATAAAAATATTTTCATAATTATAAAATGCTGTTTTTACTTCTTCGCCAGTGACCTTGAACTTTACAATATTGTCATTATAAAATACAATCTGTAAATTATTTGCTGACTGTACATTGTTTTCATATTCAAAGTTCTCCTAGCCCATAATGAGATAGTTATTCTGCTTAATTCTTTCTCGGTACGGTTTGGGTCAGCGTGCCATACTTTGTATTCTCAACCGTATAGGTCAGGTTCTGGAAATCCTTTGAGATCTGAATTGTAACAGGATACTCACCCGGATAATCAGAGCTGGAAGCGGTCATTTTTGCGGAATAGTCCGAAACGCTTGTCAGGAGAAAATCAGCATAGCAGTTAAATCTGTCCTCACCATTCCCATAGCTGAAATAAAAAGACATTTCATCGCCAGAGTTAAATCCTATTTTAACATAATTCTCTTTGAAAACCGGGTTTTGTTCATTGGTGAAAAATGTGCCTTCCCAATTCTCTCTGGCAGTCATTTCGGACAGCGCAGGGTCTTTTGTTGCTATTTGATTTGTAGTCTTTACGTTGTCAAAAAACATCGAGTAGCTTTCAAGATAAAGGCTTTGCAACGCAGTGTTTTTTTCTTGAAGAATGCCGCCTGAATAGTTGATAAAATATGTTCTGCCGCTTTCTAAATCATTTGATTGAGTGTAAATGTGCATGGCATATCCTTTTGTTTGCTCAAATATAATCGTTCCGTAATTCTCAATAAACGATGAAAAA
>CAYUZC010000236.1:0-3708 GCA_964449525.1 uncultured Ruminiclostridium sp. | reverse complement strand
GGAAACTCGGTTTTAATAAGAATCCATGGCGGAGAGTGGAAATATGGTGATAAGGGTTTTTTGAACAATGCACAGATGAACAAATACTTTGCAAGCCAGGGATATGTGGTTTTTGATGTTCAATATGGTTTAAACGACAATAATAATACTCATTCCGGTGTAGTCGATAATTTTCGTTACGGAGACTTTACCGTGGATGATATGGTAAGACATCTAGGTATTTTCCTACGATACCTGGTTGATAATCATAAAGAATTCAATGCCAATATTGATTCTGTATTTATCTCGGGAAACTCCGCCGGAGGGAATCTTGCACTAGCCTTGGGAATGGCCTACACAAGTGACAAATACCCGGATTTGACCGATTCTCGTTTAAAAATTAAAGGGCTGATACCATTTTATCCTGCCAATGGTTTGGCGCAAAGTATGGGACTTGCGGGATCGGAGGCTTTTTCAAATCCCGAACTCAATGTTGATGAGCTTTCGCCACCCTGCCTTATATATCAAGGCACCCATGACGGGTTAATCAAGTCTGAGGTTACTGAACGGCTGCGAGCCCAATACATTAACAGCGGAAACAATGAATGTGCAATAATCTATATGCCCTTCGGCGGGCACTCCAGTGATGTTTATTTCTCGGGTTATTATAACCAAGTGTTTATTTATTACATGGAACGCTTTATACTTCAGTATAGATAAAACAAGCGACTTTTTGCTATAATATGATAAGATATTTACAATTAATATATTAAGAAGGGGTAATTATATGAAAGTACGTTTTTTAGGTGCAGCGACATCAGTTACGGGATCATGTCACTTAATCACAACAGACAATCATAAATTTCTGCTTGATTGCGGACAATTTCAAGGCAGCGATGAGATGGAACAGTTAAATTACAATGATTTTGAATTTGATCCGGCCGAAATTGAGTTACTAATATTGAGCCACGCACATATAGATCATAGCGGAAGAATTCCGCTACTGGTAAAGAGAGGCTTTAAGGGTAAAATTTATTGTACTGATGCCACTGCCGATTTACTGAATGTTATGCTTAGAGACAGTGCATCAATACACGAAAGGGAATCCGAATGGCAAAACCGTAAGAATCAGCGGGCCGGCAAACCACTTGTTGAGCCACTTTATACCATGAAGGATGCCGAAGAAGCACTGAAAAATGTAGCACCAATTCTGTACAACCAACTGATTGAGTTAAATGAAACCGTCAAAATCGTTTTTAACGATGCAGGACATATCCTCGGATCCTCAATAGTTGAGTTGTTTATAACAGAGAATGATGAGGTTTCAAAAATTGTGTATTCAGGTGACCTAGGCGTGAAAGGACGGCCTATACTTCGTGATCCAACCATAATCAAAAAAGCAGATTATCTCATTATGGAGGCCACATACGGGGATCGTATTCATGAGGAAAACTCAGATAGCATAAAAAGGCTCATCGATATAGTTATTAAAACAACCAGGAGAGGCGGAAATGTTGTTATTCCTTCTTTTGCAGTGGGAAGAACCCAAGAATTAATTTATGAGTTTAACCGTTTTTATGAGGAGCACTCCGAATATAAGGATGAGCTTAAAAACATAATGGTATATGTCGATAGTCCTATGGCAATTTCTGCAACTGAGGTGTTCAGAAGAAATGCTCAGGTTTTTGATGACGAGACCAGGGATTATATCCTTCGCGGAGATCATCCCTTAGACTTTCCTAATTTAATATTTACCAGAACTGCTGATGAGTCAGTTGCGCTTAACACAAACCCCAATCCTAAGGTTATTATTTCTTCTAGCGGAATGTGTGAGGCCGGAAGAATTAAACATCATTTAAAACACAACCTCTGGAACCCTAAATCCAGTATTGTATTTGTTGGCTATCAGGCAAAGGGAACCTTGGGACATTCAATACTAAACGGTGATAAAAAAGTATCTATTTTCAGAGAAAAGATTCATGTTGAAGCCGAAATTCATAATTTAGAAGGCTTCTCAGGCCATGCAGATAAAAATGGTCTGGTAGATTGGTTGGCAGGCTTCAAGCAACCCCCAAAACAAATTTTCCTTGTGCATGGTGAAGAACAATCAAAATTTGCACTTGCGAAGGAAATAAAGGAGCATTTAGGCTATAACAGTACCGTAATTGAAGGGGATACCGAATTTACCTTGACAAAAGAAGATGTTGTAAGCGTAGATGAAATGAAAAAGGAACTTATGTCCCCAGAATCCTTGTTTAAAATTAAAAGAAAAATTTCTTCGGTACACAGTGCCTTGGAATCTATACTTTATAACACTCATTTGGCCATGGATTCAAAGGTTTCACCGGAACAAATTACTGAGATAAATAATATTATTCTCAGCTTGGAAAAAAACACATATAACCTGGGTTCAGTAATGTCACTGGAAAGCGAGGAACCTTCAAATCAGTTTGCTGAATAACTCGCCAATATTGCCGTAGTAAACATAATTTGCTTTACTATCAAAAGGTGTCTTGGTCTTGTTTATCAGAACCAGCTTACTGCCTCTGTAGTAATTGACCAACCCGGCAGACGGATAGACCGATAATGAGGTGCCCCCTATAATAAACATGTCTGATTTTATTATATAATTTACGGCATCCTCAAGGATTCGGTCTTTCAAAGCCTCCTGATACAAGACCACATCTGGCTTTACAATGCCATTACACTTATTGCAAAAAGGTATTTTTTCTGATTCTATGATATAATCCAAATCAAAAAATTTTCCGCATTTCATGCAATAATTTCTGTATACCGAACCGTGAAGCTCAAGAACATTTTTACTTCCCGCCATCTGGTGTAATCCGTCAATATTCTGAGTTATTACGGCTTTCAACTTGCCGGCCTTTTCAAGTTGTGCCAGTGCAATATGTGCACCATTAGGCTTCGCATTTTTGTAGATCATCTTACTATTGTAAAAATCATAGAATTCTTCGGTATGTTCAATAAAAAAGTTATGAGATAAGATTTCCTCAGGCGTGTAAGTGCTCTTTAGCCTTTCATTGTATAGGCCGCTTGCGCTCCTAAAATCAGGTATATTACTCTCGGTTGAGACCCCTGCGCCACCAAAAAAAACTATATTATCAGAACTGTCGAGAAGTTTCTTAAAATCATTAATTTCCAATTAACTCATCTCCCTTTAATATATATTATAGCATTTAATAATAAAATGGCACCCAACATGCGGATGCCATTCCTAAAAAGTTATTTTTTACGATTTATGTCCCTAAGTATGCCGCCTTGACTCCTTCGTTTGCCAGAAGCTCAGGACCTGTACCGGAAAGGGTAATACGCCCGGTTTCAAGTACATAACCCATATCGGCTACTTTTAAGGCCATATTTGCATTTTGCTCAATGAGCAGAATTGTCACACCCTGCTTGTTTATTTCCTGAATTATATCAAATATATTCCTTACTATGAGAGGCGCCAACCCCAAAGATGGTTCATCCATCATCATTAGCTTGGGACGGCTCATGAGTGCCCTTCCCACCGCCAACATTTGTTGCTCTCCTCCTGAAAGTGTTCCGCCAAGCTGCCAGGACCTCTCCTTTAAACGAGGGAAAAGATCATATACGTAATTAATGTCATCTGTAATATCATCCTTACGCAGATACGCACCAATTCTGAGGTTTTCAAGCACGGTCAAATCAGGGAAAATTTTTCTTCCCTCGGGAACCATGGTAATATTA
>CAYUZC010000235.1:0-3737 GCA_964449525.1 uncultured Ruminiclostridium sp. | reverse complement strand
TATATATCAATGCAAATACAGGGGCAGAAGAGGAGGTTCTGATAATTATTAACTCAGAAGAAGGTATTTTAACTATGTAGATTTTTGCCCATAAAAAAATGGAGCCAATTTAATTTGGCTCCATTTTTAATACATCATAAATCACAAGTACTTTTTAAAATTATTGGAATTCTCAATTAATTCATTTGCGAGAACTCTTGCCTTATCAGCGTTTTCTCTGCTTATTGAAGTCATGGCGTTGGCTTCTTCAGCATTAGCGGTGGCTTCTTCGCTTAAGGCTGAAATTTCGGTTATACTGTCAAGAACCTTATTGTTGGAGTTTACTATTTCGTCAAGCCCCTGGGCGACAATACGAACATCTGTAGTAAACTCATTCATTTTCTTACTGATATTTTCAAATACATTTTTAGTGTTGTTAATCAGGTCTGTTTGTTGCTCGTTAATTTCTTTTAAAATAACAACAGATTCTGATGTTTTTGATGCTTTTGTCCCTAATGATTCAAGTATATCCGCTATGCTGGTGGCACTGTCCTTGCTCTGTATAGCAAGCTTCCGGATTTCATCGGCTACTACAGCAAATCCACGGCCGTTTTCTCCGGCACGGGCTGCCTCAATAGAAGCGTTTAATGAGAGTAAATTTGTTTGCTCTGAGATGCCGGTTATAATTTCAGCGATACTTTGTATTTCATTAGCCTTTTCAGTTAATTCCTGCATCTTCCTATATGCATATTGATTCTTGTCACTTACGACTACAGCCTTTTCACTTAGTTCTCGAACATGGTCGATGCCTTCATTTAATGCGCTGACCGACTCGTTTGAAAGACGTTCCATCTTATCTGAAAGTTCTGAAGTATTAACAATAAGGGAATGAATGTTTTTAGACATAATAGATTGGTGCTGTATGCTTTCTGCAGTATGCACCACGCCGGAGCTTATCTCATTTATGGCATTTGAAATAACATCGGAGCCGGATGCTGATTCTTCGACAATAGTATGTACATCTTGTGAATTCTTTTCTATAGCAGCAGCTATTTTCAAAACATCATCCAATATTTCTGCCTGTTTTTTTTGCTCCGCCAGTATATTTTCAAAATTTTCATTATTCATGCGAATAGACAGTCTGGTGGAAATAATAATAGAAGAAGAAAAAAGTAACAATGACGCAATTTGTATCATGTACTCGGCTATTGTGACCCCGGTATTTAATTTTAAAACAAAAATATTATATCCGATTTTTGCGATATTTATTATAAATGCTATTGAACAAGAAGCGATTATAATCTTCAAATCAAAGTATAAGTAATACATTAATATTATACAGAAGAAATAAACGTAGGTAATCAAATAAGGAGAGGTAAAGTTAACGAACAAGTAAAATAATAAATAACCTATTAATGTAATGTATTTAATACTTGAGGCTGACGAATTTTTCCGATATGTAGCAAGAGCTATAATAAGGGGAACAAAGATTACTACTGAAAAAACAAGTAAATAATTTAGAGTCCTGGCACCTCTAGTTACTTCCAATAAATATCCGATGAAGGCAGTGGTGTTAAGAATCAAATTAATTATTAAGACAACCTTATTAGTTCTCTTAATTGACGATTTTTGCATTTAATCTACTCCCTTACAAAATATTACACTATTAATAAACAGTGTACCCTTTACAGGTAAAAAATTCAATATTTTTGCTTAAAGATTACCCTTTTATTTTCTTGAGAATACGGATATCTTCACCTGTAAACTGTAAGGCCTGAAACTCTCCTACTATGCGAGATGCTATTCGTTCGTTGTATTCTTGAAAGAGGCGTTTATAATCAAGATTTGAAGAAATTATGGTTTTTGTGGTATTTGTTTTATCCCTAGCTTTTCTCAGCTCAAGAAGAGATAGTAGCTCGGCATACTTTGAATCACTTCCCGGCTCTGTGCCAAGGTCATCTAAAATCAGTAGATTTACGGTAATGAGATTTTTATAGGCTTGTTCGCTCGATACACCGTCTCTGTCGATATTAAGGCGATACTGCTGAATTATTGGGAATAAGGATGTGGCGGAGAGATACAAAACAGTGAATCCCGCCTTAAGTAATTCAATACCAATACTTTTTGCCATAAAGGTTTTGCCAGTACCGGTGGGACCATAAAAATAGAGATTTTGCGTTGCATTGTCAGCAAAATTATCAACGAAATTAAGGCATTGTTCCTTTACGGCAAGGATCTGGTCTTTGGGAGAAAGTTCTGTAAAATACTTCTTTTTATCGGGCTTATCGGGATAATATTTCTCGTTAAAGAAATCAAAGCCTGTACGGTCATCATCTATCAGGTTTGATACCTTGTATAATTGCTCTAAATAAAGATGTTGATAACAAGAACAGGGAACAGATGCACCATCTTTAGAGATATATCCTCTATCCTCGCATATGATGCAATTAAAGCGAGGGTCTAAATAATCAACAGGTATGTTGTGCTCTGCCAAAAGAGCTTTTTTTTGCATGTTTAAAAGGTTTATCTTTTCCAGATATTCATTTACAGCTTGTGAAGATGTAGCTTCACTAATTAGCTCGCGAGCATAACGTACACCTGTTAATGTGATTTCTGTTTCAATTCGGGATAGCTCGGGTATTCTTTCGAAAACATCTTGTTTCCGACGTTCTGCTCCATAAATGGCTCTATCGCGTCTAAGAGCAAACTCGCTATCTAAAAAGCGTCTCGTATCAGCCATTTCAACATTTTCCTTTCAGTTAGACTACAATTTTTCGAGCTTATCATAAAATTCATCATCATAACTTCGTTGTTGAAAATTGTCTCGACGGGGAGTTTTTCCCGATGGCGCCGGAGTTCTGGTTCTTTTTGTCGAAAAAGAAGCCTCCTGATACGCCTTAAGTTGCTCAAGGCTTTGTATACCTTCCTTATGCCAATTGGTCAGGATATTATGGGCATATTTGAAAGGTGTTGACTTACCTACCGTAAGCTTAAGAGCCTCATCTATTATTGGCATATCGTAGCCATATTCATTTAGCCAGGTTTCCAAATATTTTTCTTCATAAGAGGTGAGCTTTTTTCCAAGTCTCAAGGATCTTGCGATGGTTTTGCCTATTTCTCTTGTTCTCTCGCAGGTCTCCATATATTTTTCAAGCTCCCAATGGTTTGTTATGTTTTTTGAAGACCAGGTCGCAGCGACCTTTTCTATGTATTTAATATTCAATGCATTATTATCATAGCAAAATTTAAACAGGCTAACCATTACATCCTCGTCAAAACGATAAGCTAAAAACCAGTTGTCTATTGCAGAATACCAGCTGGGAGCCATAATTCCCTGAAAAAACATTTTATTTATCGAGTTAATACATTGATTCCTTTTAATATTTGCCTGGGTTTTATTATTTGTAGGATCAGCATCGGAAGTGGTCCTTTTTTTATAAAGCTGTGAAATGGCCTGCTCTTTTATGTTTGTTAGAGAAACCAAATTTGGAGTACGTAAAATAAGGCCTTCCTGTTCAAGGATAAAAAATGACGCATTGACAGTATCCAAGGAAAGATCTAACTTCGCAGCCAAATCTTCAGGACGGGCCTCTTTATTGTATTTACTTAAAAAAATGCAATGAAGGTACACCTTGACAGCATCGGACGGGATTCTGGGCATTATATCGCTTAAAAAAATGTCCGGAACCAATGTGTCCGACAATAGGATGTCCTTAACAACTTCAAATTGCATAAAATACCTCATGTTTTCTTTTGAA
>CAYUZC010000234.1:0-3740 GCA_964449525.1 uncultured Ruminiclostridium sp. | reverse complement strand
AAACAGGCTGACCCATATACGCTTCCGGTGGCAATGAGATCTCTGAAACTTCAAATCTAGCTGGCTGATACACGGGAATTCCAATCATTTCAGTGGCAGTATGCTGTGTTCCCAAATCATCTTCATACTCGAAGGTAATGTTCACTGTATATGTTTTTGACTTTGCATCAGGTATGGTATAAAGGGTTACATCCCAGCTCGAGGTGCCTTTTGGCTTAATTGAATCCATATAAAAGGTATTGCTGCTACCTACCGGAGTAAAGACGTTTCCGGTTTCATTGGAGGCTTCAGTCACCGAAAAGTTGCCTTTAACGTTTCGAACCAATCTTGCAGCGTGAGTATTTAAAAATTCCATATGTAAGGTAAATGTTTCTCCCGCATTAACCAGGGTAGGATCTGATGAATAGCTTTTTATAATAATTTTGGGAACATTTTTGCCCTCTTCAGATCCTCCGGTAGAATCAGAGTCGACAAACACCGATATTGCCTGGGAAATTGCCGTTCCGTCTGTATTATCTACCGGCTCAATCCTTATGGTAATGGGAACCCCACCTCTCGCAGCATCGGGCTTGGGCTGAAAGCTAAAGTTAATATTTTTTACTTCACCCTTTTTCATGCTTTGAATAATATGTAGGTTCTGTGAAACAGGCAGTAGTTCGGCTGTTCCGTCTGCCGTTATCTTAATCTGGCCTGAATCATATGCACCACTATTTTGAACCTTTACAGTAACATTAAAGGTATCACCCGGTTTCACCGTTGTCATTGAGGACTTTACCTCAAGAACTTCCAAAACTGTTCCGCCGCCACCTGCTAATGGAATCCATATTTCCTGTTCCTCTTCTATTACCGTTCCTTTTTCATCAGTATATACAAGGGAGAATGCGATTGGATGGCTACCGCCTTTTAATGATGCGGATGCTCTTAGCGAAAAGCTTAAATCTCTGGTTTCATTTCCGTATAGTCTGTCAAAATCAACGCGACCTGTACCTGAGACAAGAGTAAAGGTATCCTGTGAAAGACCTTTAAGATTTATTTTAATATCCTTAGCCGAAAGATTTCCATCATTCTTCACTGTTAAGGGCAGTTGGAATGTGCCTCCCGCACTTGCAGCGACACTGCTAACCGGTGATAAAACCAGCTTGCAATTGGTCTGGAAATTAACTACCTTTATGTACAAAGTATATTTGGTTGTAAATTCATAGTTCCAACTGTTGTTATATTGGAGATCAAATGTAAGAGGCTGAATTCCATCAATAGCAAATTTATCAACTTCTACGTTAATTTTTAATTCAATAGAATTATCTTTTTCAAGCCTTTTTACGGGAACCTCTGACAAAACTTTTACAGATGTAAATGGGGACTCACTACTATAAATAGGGTTTAACAGAATATCCTTTGCTGCCGATTGAGTAGAAATATTTTTAAGTGTAATTGTTATATCACCTGATTTACCGGCATATAGCAAAGCATCTTCTGACATGGAAGCAATAATGTTGGGCTTAAATTGAGAAAAATCAGGAGGCATATAATCTGCGGCATACGCCTTAAGTTCCATTCCCACCATTGATAAGACGGCTGTGAAAAGAAAAATCACTAAAATAAGCCCCGTTCCCATTCTCTTAAGCATTAATTTTTTCATCATGCAAATCCCTTCCATTCTCAATCTTTTCTATCTTGCCGTCGCGAATATTGATAATGCGCGAAGCGTATCCGGATATTTCATTATCGTGAGTAACTATTACCATGGTTTGATTCCAGGTTTTTGCCATATCAGTCATCAGATTCATCATTTCAAAGGTTGTAGCTGTATCTAGATTTCCTGTAGGTTCATCGGCAAAGATGACCTTAGGATTATTTGCAAAAGCTCTGGCAATGCTCACTCGCTGTTGTTGCCCGCCACTCATCTCGGAAGGCTTGTGTCTCATCCTATCCTTTAAGCCCACTCCGACAAGAAGCTCTTTTGCTTTTTTCATTCTCTTGTTTTTAGGGACACCGCAAAAAGTAAGCGGCATTGCAACATTTTCAATAGCTGTTAATGTAGGAATCAGATAATAGCTTTGAAAAATGAATCCAACATAGCGCTGTCTGAAAAGTGCCAGCTGATTCTCACTCAACGTATCGATTCTGGTCTTCCCTATTGTTATAGTGCCTTTAGAAGGTTTATCCAGCCCTGCCATGAGATGAAGCAGCGTTGATTTCCCGGAACCTGATGGACCTTTCATACAGCAAATCTCGCCTTCTTCTATCTCAAGACTGACACCGTTAACCGCCACTATCCGCTCCTGGCCCATACGATAAGCCCTATATACTTCATTTAAGGTAATTATTGCGGACATATGTATCCTCCACGTTTATGAACGAAGGCTTTGAGCCTCGGTTCCTTAAAATATATGTTTCTGTATTATAATCTATTAAAACTCATTTGCGAGCCATAGTGCCAAATCAGATATAACCATATCCTTACTGTCATTATCTTTTTCAAACCCGGATAGGGTTTCTTTACAATTGTTAAGTTTCTGTGACAACTCCTGCCCAATAAGACGCATATCTATAAAAAGTGCAGGAAGCTCGGCAATAATCTCCTCACATAATGCGTCTGAATACACCTCGGCTTTTTTTATAGCCCCATCATCCAGCTTGAAGTAGATTTCTACTCCGCCCCATGTAAATCTGTTTTTTAATGATACGTCAAAATCCGGACTTTCACCATAACACCATTTCCATGAACTGTGACGGCCAATAATATCTCTGAAATCCGAGTCATCCGGCCACATGGATTTTGAAGATGAATCAAGGTGCAGCATTTCATCGGCTGCTCCGTATTCTTCAATAAAAGCCTTGGTTACCGCATCTTTAACCATCTCTACCGAAATATCCGGTAGAATCTCACATAAGTTTATTACGCGGCTTTTAACCGATGTAATACCTTTTGATTTTATTTTATCCTGTGCTACTGTCAGATATCGAGACATTCTTTCCTTATCGGCACCAATCAATATGGTACCGTGATGCAGCGCATTCTTGCCTCTAAATCCAAAGGCATTGCCGGAAAATTTCTTATCTTCGATATTCATATCGTTTCGCCCGCTTATTGTAGCATTAATTCCTAATTTTTTAAGGGCGTTTATAATAACACCACATTGTCTTTTTACATCATAAATGTCCCTGTTTAGAATAAAGGAAAAATTTAAGTTCCCAAAATCATGGAAAACAGCTCCGCCACCGGTAATCCTGCGTGCGAGACGTATATCGTCTTCGGCCATTAATGCGAGATTGCATTCTGTCCAAGGGTTCTGGTTTCTTCCTATTACTACTGTGTCCTTATTCTGCCAAAGAAATAGTACAGCTTTGTTTTTTGAATGATTTATTAGAAAGTATTCTTCCAGTGCCAGATTAATCCAAGGATTCTGAATGTCTGTGGTAATCACTTTTACTGTTATTTTTTCGCTCATCTTTTGCTCCTATTTAGCATTAGTAATTTTCTTATTTATACCGACCTCACCCATTACCAAAATCAAAGATTTCGAACGGGTCCCGATCTTTATTCTCGTTATAGCATATTGTTAATAATTTATCAATTACAAAACTGTCACTTAAAAAAGCTACCTCTAATTGTAGACGTAGCTGTATGATTTTGGTTCAGTTTTATACAAATATTTCTTTTTATTTTTTCCACCTTAATATAGGTGTCCTGGCAGCCTTGACTTCATCCAGTCTGAATACATATGTCGTCTTAGGGG
>CAYUZC010000233.1:0-3761 GCA_964449525.1 uncultured Ruminiclostridium sp. | reverse complement strand
AATTGCCTTATATAAATTGACTTTTGCTTTAAATCAATGTTATAATTCACAGAGTTAAACATTTGTTATTAAACCGTTGACGTGGAGATAAAAATGTAATATGCACTTACAGAGAGTGAGGGTAGCTGGGAGCCTCACAGTAAGCAGTACATTAAATGGGCCACTGAGGGTGTAGTCAAAGGGTTGATTTTGCAATCTGAGTATTCTGCAACGTATCAGCTGCGTAAAGGCTGAGGAATATTTTTGTATTCCTGATTGAGGCAGGTTTATCCTGTAAAACAAGGTGGCACCACGGGTTATAACACTCGTCCTTGACATTTATTAAATGTCTATTGGATGAGTGTTTTTGTTTGTTTAGGAGGTATACATGGCAAAGAAATTATTAATGGGCAACGAGGCCATTGCTTTAGGCGCAATGCGTGCCGGAGTCACTGTAGTGACCGGCTATCCCGGTACTCCATCAACAGAAATTTTGGAGACAGTAGCAAAGCATAATGACACAAGTATATATGTTGAATGGTCGGTCAACGAGAAAGTAGCTTTAGAGGTTGCCGCAGGAGCGGCTTACGCCGGCGCGCGATCAATGGTTACCATGAAGCAGGTAGGGCTGAATGTAGCTTCAGATCCTCTTATGAGCCTTAATTACGTAGGTGTAAAGGGTGGTATGGTTATTGTTGTAGCAGATGATCCGGGACCTATATCATCCCAAACCGAGCAGGATACGCGTCATTTTGGTAAGTATGCAAAACTTGCGGTTTTTGATCCATCTACGCCGGAAGAGGCATATACAATGATTGCCGATGCCTTCGATTATTCTGAGAAATATGGTCGACCGGTATTATTTAGGCCTACAACACGGGTATGCCATAGTTGCGCATCGGTAGAGATATTAGAGAATATACCGAAGAAAGAACCGGAAGGTTTTGTAAAGAGTAGCAGATGGGTTATTTTTCCTAAGTTATCTTATGAGAATAAAATAAAAATCGAAGAAAATCTTAAGAAAATGAGTGATGATTTTTCTGAGTACGAAAGGAATTTCGTTGTAGGGAATGGTAGAAAAGGCATAGTGACAGGGGGCGTAAGCTATTCCTATGTTAGCGAGGCTCTACAAAACATATCAACTGAGTGTAAATTGATGAAAATTTCAACTGTACCCTTTCCGCAAGAATTAGCGCTTAAATTTTTAGAAGGTTTGAATGAGGTGCTGGTTGTTGAGGAGCTTGACCCTGTTATAGAAAATGAGTTAATTACGCTTTGCGGACTGTATAATTTAAAGGTAAAAATAAACGGTAAGTTAACGGGTCATATAAAAAATGCGGGTGAAAATACTGTGGATAGCGTAACTACATCTGTAGAAAGATTTCTTGGTGAAGTCTTGGAGAATTCTGCTGACAATGTTTCAAATGACTCTGCTACAAATTCTGCAAACAATCCTCCCGAACTTCCCATACGCCCGCCTGTTCTCTGCGCAGGATGCCCTCATAGAGCGTCGTTCTTTGCAGTAAAGGAAGCAACAAAAGGCTTAAAAGCTGTTTACTCAGGCGACATAGGCTGTTACACCTTAGGCAATGCAAAGCCTCTTAACATGGTGGATACATGCCTTTGTATGGGCGCGGGAATAACCGTCGCTCAGGGACTTCACAGGGTTGAGCCTGATAGAATTAATTTCGCGTTTATAGGTGACTCGACCTTTTTCCATACAGGAATTCCCGGTATCATAAATGCCGTTTATAACCAGACCGATATAATTGTGGTCATTCTTGATAATTCCACAACCGCAATGACAGGCCAGCAGCCTCACCCCGGAATAGGAAAGACAATGATGGGCAACATTTCGGATGTTATTAGCATTTATAATGTGGTTGCATCATTAAATGTTTCCAAAATCGTGAGAGCAAATCCCTTTGATACTGAAGCTGCAAAAGAGGCCGTGAATGCAGTTATAAATGAAAAGGGAGTACGGGTGATTTTATATGAAGCTCCTTGTATTTTTGTTTCCAAAGGCAAGGAAAAGTATGTTGTAAACTCTGAGAAATGCACCGGATGTAAGGTTTGTATAAATAAGCTGGGATGCCCGGCCATTGAGATGGATGGGAAAAAGGCAAAAATCAACCCCTCCCTCTGCACAGGCTGCGGCATATGCGCACCGGTTTGCAAATTTGGGGCAATTGGAGGTAAGCGAAATGACTAATATATTAATAGCAGGTGTTGGGGGGCAAGGTACGGTCCTTGCTTCAAAACTGATTGCGGCTGCTGCAATGAGCAAAGATCTTGATGTGCGTACCACCGAAACCATCGGAATGGCACAGCGTGGTGGTTGTGTGGTAAGTCATGTTCGCATGGGAAGTAATATACATTCACCACTTATACCCCAAAAGAGCGCACATGTAATTGTAGGGTTTGAACCTGCCGAGGCTGTTAGAATTCTCCCTTATCTTTCCGAGGATGGATTGATGATAGTTTGTGATACTGCTATGAAGTCAGTCACAAGCTCCCTGAGCGGAGATACCTATCAGGCTTCTAATATGATAGATAACCTAAAGAAAAATGTTAAAAAGCTTGTAATTATTGACGGAGAAAAACTTTTAAGAGAATGCAATAATCCCAAAACACTAAATGTAGCACTTTTAGGCACAGCAGTAGAAAGCGGTGTATTTCCTTTTAGCGCAGACGAAATGAAGAATGCCTTGCGCGATACACTGCCACAGCGTTTTTTAGATATTAATCTCAATTCATTTGAAATCGGAAGGAGAATGTATCATGAAGCCAGAAATGCTGGATAAAATTAAAGGTGCTATTAGCAGTGCAGTAAAAGGGGAATTTTATAAACAACGCTTTTCCGAGATAGACATAAACAGTATCAATTCACAAGAGGATTTTGAAAAGCTTCCCTTTACAGACAAGAATGATTTGCGTGATGCGTACCCCCTTGGTCTTCAGGCAGTTTCCGATGAACAGATTGTCCGTATTCATTCTTCATCGGGTACAACCGGAACCCCTGTAATTATTCCTTATACTAAAAAGGATGTTGAAGATTGGGCCATAATGTTTAAACGCTGTTATGAAACAGCCGGAATAACAAATCTGGATCGTATACATATTACTCCCGGTTATGGATTGTGGACTGCGGGAATAGGGTTCCAGGCAGGGGCTGAGTTATTAGGCGCAATGACTATTCCAATGGGTCCGGGAAACACAGATAAGCAAATTAAAATGATGATTGATATGAAATCTACGGTGCTTTGTGCTACCTCCTCATATGCGCTTTTACTTGCCGAGGAAATTGCTAAGCGCGGATGCGGTGACCAGATTCATTTAAAGAAGGGCGTAATAGGCTCAGAGCGTTGGGGCGAAAAGATGCGTAAGCGTATTGCCGCTGAGCTTGGTGTTGAGCTATTTGACATATACGGATTAACTGAAATCTACGGGCCGGGTATCGGCATGAGCTGTAAATATGAGTGCGGAATTCACATGTGGACTGACTATATATACTTTGAAATCATAGATCCTAAGACAGGTGAACTTGTTCCCGAAGGTGAAATAGGAGAGCTTGTAATTACAACCCTCTGCAAAGAGGGAGCACCCCTAATTCGTTATCGTACCCATGACCTTACAAGGTTAATGCCGGGAAAATGTGAATGTGGCCTTGATTATCCCAGAATTGATACTATCCTAGGGCGTAGTGACGATATGGTAAAGGTAAAGGGTACAATTATTTATCCAAGCAGGGTTGATTCGCTTCTTTCAAGCATTGACGGAGT
>CAYUZC010000232.1:0-3806 GCA_964449525.1 uncultured Ruminiclostridium sp. | reverse complement strand
GGACCCGGAGACACATCAAGGACTGTCATTTATCAGTTGTATAATAAAGCGTTTTCAGCCTCAGATTATGGTCAGGGTTGTGCAATCGCCATTATCTTTGTAATAGAGTGTCTTGTTCTGACATTCTTTATTAATCGCTTCGTGGCAAGAGAGAAAATCGAGTTTTAGATAGGATGGTGAATTGGACATGAAACAAAAAGGAGTTAAAACATTAGTTAATTCAATGATGATTATTACCGGAATAACTTTTCTTTTCCCGTTATTCTGGATGCTGAATATATCGTTTAAATCAAAAAGTGAAGTTTATGACAATCCTTTCGGATTACCCGAGGAATGGGTTTTTACTAACTATGGAGACGCTCTGGAAAAATTTAATTTTCCAAGATACTTGTCAAACAGCGTTATTTATGCGGTTTGTACAATTATAATTACTGTTTTCTTGGGAAGTATGCTGGCATACTGTATAAGCAGGATGAAGTGGAAGTTTAAAAATTTTGCGTTGAGCTACATATCCATGGGTTTGATAATTCCCGCCCAAGTGGTAATTATTCCAATACTTATTATGACTAATAAAATAGGGTTAAAGGGCACCCATCTTAGTTTGATACTGCCCTATTCGGCATTTGCACTTTCTTCATGCGTGCTTATGCTTTATGCATTTTTCAGGGGCTTACCGATTGCACTTGAGGAAGCTGCCTGTATTGACGGATGCAATATTTATCAAACATACTTCAAAATTATCCTGCCTATTGTGAAGCCTGCAATTGCAACTCAATGTGTTTTAATATTTATGAACACCTATAATGAGTTCTTTTTGGCTTTTATTTTAGGTGCGGAGGATAAGATACGCCCCCTCACAGTCGGTCTGTTGAATTTCTTTGTAAGCATAGGAGTAAACCACTGGGGGCAAATTGGAGCCGCAATGATTATAACCAGCTTGCCGACCATTATTGTATATATTATAGGTAATGAGCAGATTGAGAATGCGCTTACTGCAGGAGCAATTTTAAAATGATTAGTTGATAAATAGATAAGGTGGGAAATAATTTGTATAGGATTGTGTAAGCGACTTTTATAGGGGGTAACACAGATGAATCTTCTCGGATCAAAAAAAGGTAATATAAAGCGAAAGCCGGTTATAACTGGAGAGAGAAAAACCAAAAAGCAAAAAAAAACACTGTTCTCCTTTTTTGAAGGAGCTTTAAGAAATATCAAGATACGAACCAGGCTTATAATATCTTTTTTGGTTATTTCACTTGTGCCCCTTGCCATTACAGGTATTATAGGATACAAGAAGTCAAGCCAAGCAATAGAAAGTAAAATAAGTGCCTATTCTGATCAGATTACCATACAGCTGGGAAAGAACATACAGACATCAATCTCCCAAATAGAAGGAATGGCTAATGATATTACTCTTAACAAAGATATCCAGAATGGTCTGGAGAAATTTCATTCCATGGATGAATTCACAAAACTTGATCTTACTCAGAAGATAACGTCAGCTTTTTCTTCAAAGACATCGGCTGAAATACGGGGCGTTGAAATTTATGTTAAAGAAAGCAGCATATTTTCATCTGGTGTGCAAACCTCCGAGTTTTCCACAGAAGAACTGAATAACGTTGCGAAGGCAGCAGATGAGAGTGGCGGTAAAGCTTCATGGCATTTTATTACCAGAAAAAACGAACCCAAGAAAATCCTTGTTATGTCAAAGGCTATAAAATCTTTAAATACCGGTGGCAAAATAGGATTTATTAATATATACGTGAGTACGGATTACTTTTTAAAAAGTATTAGTGAGATTGACTTAGGAGAAGGTGTCGGCATTATTATTCTTAACTCCCAAGGTGAGGTTATAGCCGATAAAGAGTCCAAGGTGGAACCCGGGGAGCATTTTGAAGAAGATTCACTTTTGAGAAATATTCTTGATACTGAAGAATCAACCTTTGAGCTAAACGGCCAAGATCATCTTCTGTCCTATTCCAAAGTTGGTGAAAGTGATTGGTTCGTTACCGCACTCATACCTTATTCATATCTTAGACAGGAATCAAAATCTCTTGGCGACATGATCAGACTGTTAGCTGCGGGCTGTTTTATAGTTGCTTTGTTATTGGCTTATGTAATTACAGCAAGTATTTCTAATCCTTTAAAAAAGTTGCTTGATCTTATGCATTTAGCTAAGCAAGGGAATCTGTCTTTTGACGTAAAAGATAATAAAAAAGATGAGTTAGCTGTAGTCCTAACTAATTTTAGCGAGATGGTAGAAAATATAAAAGGACTCATTTTAAAGAGCAGTAATTCAGCACAAAAGGTAATAAATAACGCCAGTGACATTTCACGGTTATCAGCGCAGACCCATTCCAATTCCGATCAGGTATCAATCAGTATTGCCGAAATTGCAGAGGGCTCATCCCAGCAGGCGGTGGAAATAACAACAGGGGTTATGCAACTCAATGACCTTTCTGATAATATGAATAAGGTCGGCGAGGATATAAGCAGTGTGGCTGAGGTAGTGTATGATACCAAAAAATTGAGTGAGATTGCTCTTGTGGCGGTTAAATCGCTTAACGACAAGGCACTTGAAACCAAGTCGGTATCGGCGCAAATTATTGATGATATAAATAGTCTTGATAATGACATGAAAGAGATAAAAAATATTACAAATATAATTGCAGGAATATCCGAACAAACTAATCTGCTTTCTTTGAATGCTGCAATTGAGGCTGCCAGAGCAGGAGAAGCAGGGCTTGGCTTTGCGGTGGTTGCTGAAGAAGTTAAGAAGCTTGCGGATCAGTCCAAGGAGGCTTCGGTAATGATAAGTAGTATTATCAAGAGGATTCAAACAAAGACTGAAATTACTGTAGATGCGGCAAACCGTTCAAGCTTAATAGTAGGAAAACAAATGGAAGCAGTTTATGAAACTGACAATTCCTTCAAAACAATATTTAGTTCGATGGATGCAATATCAAAGATGATAAATAAAGTTGAGAGTTCATTAAAGGTAGTATTGGATTCTAAGACTATTGTTATGGAAACAATGGAGAATGTTTCAGCAGTTTCACAAGAAGCGGCCGCAACATCCGAGGAGGTTTCATCAAGTGCTCAGGAGCAGATTGCATCTGCGGAACTATTATCAGCCCTTGCCGAAGAATTAAGCAATATGGCAGAGGAATTAGAAAAATCAATAGCACAGTTTAATATTTAAACACACATATATTTCAACATAAAGTATGCCCATAAAGGTTACAAGGAGAGGTAAATGAACAGGGTTTTATCAGAGTTTGTCTTTTCTGACATTTTGGTTCAATATTTTATTGATGAGGACAGTAAGGTTGGTTTCGAGATATTGCCCGTCGCTTTAAAAGAAAAAGCCGGTGCAAAGAAGAACTATATCATAGATTCTATCGTTCAAGCCTATATCAGGGGTGATGATTTTTCAGGTGGTTTTGCAAACGGCCATACCATGAGGAATGGACAATCCACCTCTGAGTTAAAATATGACAGCCAGAAGACTGAAAATAGAGATGGTTGCCATATCGTTACGACTATTTTAAAAAATGACAGGGGCCATTACGCCACTCATATATTGAGGTATACTGATGGGCTGAAGGCCTTTGAGGTTAAAACGGTATTTTCCAACAAATCCGAGGATCCCATTGATTTAGAAATGCTATCCAGCTTTTCTATGGGTGGACTAACCTCATTTGCTGATGGTGAAGCATCAGAACAATTAAATATCCATAGGATTAGAAGCTGCTGGAGTAACGAAGGAAGGCTGACAACAGAGACAGTTGAAGATTTACAGCTTG
>CAYUZC010000231.1:0-3826 GCA_964449525.1 uncultured Ruminiclostridium sp. | reverse complement strand
GTAGCTCCGGCTATTAAACCATGGCGATTTGCCATTTTAGGAAGGAGATAGATAGGATTTTCATTTTGCGCGAGCCATATCGCATTACTGGAGAACATAGAAACCACCCTCCGAGAACCCAAATTTTCATTTTAATTATAACTATTATAAAAATATATGTCAAAAAAAATACAGCTAAGGAATAAAGGCAAGATTAACATTTCCCTAGGTCTGAATTCCTCTTAATACCAAGATAAAGTTGAGAACCAATTAAGCTCTTCTCCGTCTAATTGAATGCAATAAAAAATCAGCAGAGGAGATTACTATGAAAAAACTACTTTTATTATTACTTTTACTAACATTGGTGTTTAGCATTGCGGCATGCCAGTCAAAGCCATCTGGAGCAGACCCCACAGAGACGGGAAATAATAAGCAGAACGAAAATCTTGAAGGCAGTCTTGAGGATATATTAAATAAGATATATGATACTGCAGAAGTTGATGATAATTTCAAAGCTTATATTAAAGACGGGCTGCTTGTTAATGAAATTAACAACGAAAACTGCGCTTATCATCTTGGAAAAGAAGGTATCGAATTCAAGGAGGCTATTGCTTCAGTACCGGAGATGTCGGCCTCGGCCTATGAGCTTGATCTTGTCAGGGTGAAAGAAGGCGCTGATATTGAGAAAATAAAAGCCGAGATCAAAGAAAATGTTGACCCCAGGAAATGGATTTGCGTGGGTGTAGAACCTGAAAACGTAATTGTAGACAATATTGGAGATGTCATAATTGTAATTTTGACTAATGAAAATGGGAAGGCATTACATGATGCATTTCTTGCACTAAAGGATTAATATGCTATTTTCCAGTATCAGCTTTCTATATTACTTTTTACCTATAGTATTAGCGTTATATTTTTTATCTCCGTGGAAATTTAAGAACAGTGTTCTTTTATTAGCGAGCCTGTTCTTTTACTTCTATGGGGAGCCAATATACTCTTTATTGATGGTGATTTCCATTGTTTCAGGATATCTTCATGGATTATGGATTAATGGAGCTAGGGGGAGCCGGTATGCAAAAATACCGGTTATTTCCTCAATTATTATCAGTATAGGGTTACTTGTATTTTTTAAGTACACTGATTTCTTTATTGAAAATGTTAACGGAGTACTTAATACAGATATTTCCCCGCTTAATTTTGCTCTGCCAATAGGTATCAGCTTCTACACCTTCCAGATTTTGTCATATACAATCGATGTATATAGACACGAAGCGAAGGTTCAGAGAAATATCCTAAGCTTTGCTACTTATGTCTCACTTTTTCCTCAGTTGATTGCAGGACCGATAGTGAGATATACAACCATAGAGGAGGAGCTTAATGAGCGAACCCATTCTGTCTCGGATGTCGCCTATGGAATTAACAGGTTCATTATAGGTCTGTCGAAGAAGGTTTTAATCGCAAATACGCTGGGAGAGCTTGTCGAGATATTTAATAACACCACAGATAAGACCGTTTTATTTTATTGGGTTTCAGCAATTGCTTTTATGTTGCAAATATATTTTGACTTTTCGGCCTACAGTGATATGGCCATCGGTTTAGGAAGGATATTTGGATTTCATTTTCTTGAAAACTTTAATTACCCGTTTATTTCGAAGAGTATATCCGAGTTTTGGCGAAGATGGCACATATCTCTTGGAACATGGTTCAGAGACTATGTATATATCCCTATGGGAGGGAATCGCGTCAGTGCCGTTAAATGGATAAGAAATATAATTGTTGTATGGTTTTTGACCGGGTTTTGGCATGGTGCCCAATGGAATTTTATTATATGGGGCTTATATTTTGCTTTATTTTTATCTCTTGAAAAGAATATTTTTAAAAACGTGCTCGAAAAACTTCCGACTGTAGCCAGACATTTATATATGCTGTTTTTCATAACAATCAGCTTTGTTATATTTAACGGAGATGGCATGAATGAAAGTTTGGAAAACCTAAAAGGGATGTTCGGTCTTCTAGGTGTACCCATATCAAATATGGAAACTGTTTATTATATAGAAAGTTATTCTTTAGTATTGATAATAGCCGCCATAGGAGCTACACCGATGGTTTCAAATCTTATTAAGAGGGTGGCTGCCAATGAAAAACATGAAAGGGCTTTAAATGTAATTGAGCCAATATTACATACGATATTACTGTTATTAGTGACAGGGTATTTAATTGACGGCTCATTTAACCTATTTTTATACTTTCGTTTTTAGATATGAGGTTTTTTATGAACAAGAATGTAAAGAATATTATTGTTATAATATGCTTCGTTTCAATAATATTTGGCATTATGGTTAGTAATATCATTAAGACTGACGGGGCTTTTTCATACAGCGAAAGAAGAAAGCTGGCAGGCTTTCCGCAATTTTCTTTTGAGAAACTTTTTTCAGGGGATTGGTTTGAGGAATTCGAAAAGTATTCACTGGATCAGTTTGTTTTTCGTGATGGTTTCAGAACAATTAAAGCCATCGGAACGTTTTATCTTTTTAATCAGAAGGATAACAACGGAATTTATATAGTTGACGGTAATATCAGCAAATACGATTACCCGCTTAATGAAAAATCGGTTATTAATGCGGCTGAGAAGTTAAATGAGGTATATGAAAAATATCTTCAGGGCATGAATGTAAGCTATGCCTTAATACCTGACAAAAATTATTTTTTAGCGGCTGGAAACGGCTATTTGGGAATTGATTACGATAGAATGCAGAAGATTATGAATCAAAATATTGAGAACATGAAATATATTGATTTGTTTGGTTCATTAGCTATAGAAGACTATTACAAAACCGATATCCATTGGAGTCAAGATAAAATATTAAAAGCAACTAACAAGCTACTTAATGAATTAGGTAGTGATATACAAATAGATGAAAGCCAGTATTCACGAAAAGAGTTATATCCCTTTTACGGCTCTTATTATCGACAGCTTGCTCTAAACATAGCTCCGGATAAATTGGTGTACATGACTAATGATTTGCTGGAAAAGGCAGTGGTATATGATTATGAATCTAAAACATATAGCGATATATACATGCCCGAAAGATTTAATGGCATGGATTCCTATGATGTTTTTCTTTCCGGTGCTAAAGCATTGATTACAATCGAAAATCCTGAAAGCACCACTGACAGGGAGCTAATATTATTTCGAGATTCTTTTGGCAGTAGTATAGCTCCTTTTTTACTGGGAGGGTATGATAAAATTACATTAGTTGACCTTCGATATATTTATACTGATTTGCTGGGGGAGTATATTGAGTTTTCTGAGAAGCAGGATGTGCTTTTTTTGTACAACACACAGATTATTAACAACAGTTATATGTTCAAATGAAGTTCAATTAACTTCTACGTCTATCCATAGTTTTAAGACATCAGTTAACTTAAGCTTATTTACATGTAATTGGATTTCCTTGCCATTCATTTTCAAAATTCTTTTGTCTATAACGAGGGTTATGATATCCGGATCTATACTCTTAACCTCAGCACCTAATAGAATGCTGTATTTTTCCTTTACGGTTTTTTCAATGTGTATTGTTTCTAAATGATCAATTTCATTTTCGTCAAATAACAATACCACTTCAATATCTTTCAGAATGAATTTATTAGAGTTAATTGACTTTTCAAGATTTTCAAGCTTGGCGTTTTTTTCAAGTATGGTGTTTTCTAAAAATGCAATTTTTTCGTAGAAAGCATCTATTCTATAGCTTATTAGAGTACAAGCTAATACGCTACCAATAATGATGCCTGCAATTAGCCCTACATAAAAATTCAAAAAATATTTGTTGGCTTTTATTTTATGTTG
>CAYUZC010000230.1:0-3828 GCA_964449525.1 uncultured Ruminiclostridium sp. | reverse complement strand
ACGCTTATAAATATTCTTATGGGGCTGATTAAAGAAGACAGCGGTATCACAACCGGAGTTCCGGCGCATAAAAGCGCGGTTTTTCAGGAGGATAGGCTCTGCGAGAGCTTTAATGCAGTATCTAATGTTCGTTTGGTCTGTGATAAGAAGACAAAGAGAGATGAGATTGTTTCACATCTTGAGAGAATCGGGCTTAAAGATAATTTATCAAAGCCTGTAATAGAATTAAGTGGTGGAATGAGAAGAAGAGTTACATTAGTTCGTGCCGTATTGGCTAAAAGCGACATTATATTTATGGATGAGCCTTTTAAGGGACTTGACGATGAAACAAAGAAAAGAACCATGAACTATGTGGCTGATAATACGAAAAATAAAACAGTGATTATAGTTACCCATGATACCGAAGAAGCTGATTATTTAGGTGGAGAAATAATAAACATTGGTTAATATAGCTTTAATGGATAAAATTCATCTATTGACTGATTAGGTATGATGTTGTAAACTTAAACAAAACTATAAAGCGAGAATAAAGGCAATGAAAAGAAGAGTAAGCAGTAAACGGCATCAAAGAGAGCCCCTAAGGGTGAAACGGGGTATGGGTGATATTGCTGAACATGGTCTTGGAGCCGCGTACCGACTGCATTATGCATAGGCTACGACGGGTGTGCCCGTAATAGCACAGGAGTATCGATTTAATTTCCGTACTCATTAAGGCCCAAACTGTGAAGTGTGGGCAAAACAAGGTGGTACCACGAAGCAGATGCTTGCGTCCTTGATGAATTTCATCAGGGGCTTTTTTATATAGCAAGAAGTAAAGAAAGGGAGCAGAAAAATGAGTGATATCCCTACCATACAAATTAAGAATCTGAATAAAACCTTTGGTACCGGAGACGGTGCCGTGGTAGCTCTGGATGATATTAATATATCGGTCTATCAAGGTGAGATTTTCGGCATAATAGGTTTGTCAGGAGCGGGGAAAAGCACATTGGTACGGTGTATGAATCTTTTGGAAAGGCCAACTGCCGGGAGTGTTATGTTTGAGGGCGTTAATATCACCTCATATTCTGACAATGAGCTTAGAGACGTCCGCCAATCAATAGGAATGATCTTTCAGGGGTTTAATCTTTTAATGCAGAGAAATGCCATTGATAATATATGCTTCCCTCTGGAGCTTGCCGGAGTGTCCCGTAAGGAGGCCAGAGCCAGAGCACGGGAGCTACTAAACACTGTAGGGCTTTCCGATAAGGAAAAAGCTTACCCGGCCCAGCTTTCCGGAGGACAAAAACAGCGTGTAGCAATAGCCAGAGCTCTTGCTACCAAACCAAAGGTATTATTGTGTGACGAGGCGACCAGCGCTCTAGACCCCACCACAACACAATCCATATTGGCCCTTTTGAAGGAATTAAATCAAAAGTTAGGCCTAACAGTAATAATCATTACCCACGAAATGAAGGTTATTGAGCAAATATGTAACCGTGTTGCTATAATTGACAATAGTCGCATTGAAGAGATCGGAACTGTTGATGAGGTATTCCGTCACCCCAAAACCGTAGCAGCAAAGAAGCTCATATTCCCAAAAGGAGAGTATGCCGAGAAAATCTCCGGTGAAGGAAAATACTTGCGGTTAGTATTCGAAGGCAGTTCGGCAGACCGGCCTATTATTGCTAATATGGTTTTAAAGTGCGGTGCGCCGGTCAGCATAGTTTTTGCAAATACCAAGACTATAGACGGACAAATTTTTGGACATATGATAATTAAATTGCCCGATGATGCTGAGATAGCCCGCAAGATATCTGCCTACCTTGAAATAGAAAATATTACATACTCGGAGGAAAAGGATTATGTTTAATGAAGGTATGTTGACCTTGATGGGACAGGGTATCCTGGAAACTCTATATATGACAATTGTTTCAACTGTTATGGCATATATTATCGGGCTCCCTGTCGGTATGTTTCTGGTTGTTACAGATAAGGAAGGCATAAGACCGTCCCCCACCATTAACAGAATAGTGGGCGGAATAGTCAATCTTCTGAGATCGGTGCCTTTTGTAATTTTGCTTGTAGCCATTATACCTTTCACAAGATTAATAACGGGAACTTCAATCGGTTCGACCGCTACAATCGTACCATTAATTATAGCGGCAGCACCTTTTGTTGCCCGCTTGGTAGAAAGTTCGGCAAAGGAGGTGGATCGGGGCGTTGTAGAAGCGTCCCTATCAATGGGAGCCTCAACGATGGAGGTTGTGTGCAAAGTATTGTTGCCTGAGGCAAAACCATCCTTGATAGTAGGTGCTGCAATTGCAACAACTACCATCTTGGGTTACACAACAATGTCGGGCTTTACAGGCGGTGGCGGTCTTGGCACAATCGCCATTAACTACGGATATTACCGCTCACAGACCGATATAATGCTAGTAATGGTAGTAATTTTAATTATTATTGTTCAGATATTCCAAGAGATTGGAAATATGATATCAAATAAATGCGATAAACGCATTAGATAAGTTAAAACTCATGGCAGGAGAGATTCCACGCCTGATATAAAAAATAATAACCACCATCTAAGAGGTGGGGGTAATATAAAAACTCATATAAAAGGAGAATGATTATGAAAAAAATAGCAAAGTTAGCTCTGATACTTACATTAGTACTTTCACTATTTGCCGGATGTGGCGCAAATTCAGCAAAGGGCTCTACCGTTGTAGTAGGAGCCAGCGTAACACCTCATGCCGAGATTCTTAATGTTGCGAAAGAAATTCTTGCAGAAAAAGGGATAACCCTTAAAGTTGTTGAGTTTGCCGACTATGTTCAACCCAACACAAATGTTGAAAGTGGTGATCTTGACGCTAACTATTTTCAACATGTTCAATATTTGAATCAGTTCAATAAAGATAACAACACACATATCATATCGGTGGCATCTGTTCACTATGAGCCATTCGGTATATTTGCAGGCAAAACATCTTCTATCGATGAATTAAAGGATGGTGCCATAATCTCTGTTCCCAATGACGGAACTAACGAAGCACGTGCTCTTATGCTTTTAGAAGCTCAAGGTCTTATTAAGCTCAAGGAAGACGCAGGCTTTACGGCAACCATACTGGATATTGCTAAAAACCCCAAGAATCTTGTTATAAAGGAGCTCGAGGCAGCTCAGTTGACATTATCACTACAGGATGTTGATATGGCAGTAATAAACGGCAATTATGCCATTCAAGCTGGACTTAATGCTACAACCGATGCGCTGGCAATAGAAGACAAGGATTCCGATGTTATAAAAAATAACTATACGAATATTCTCTGCGTCAAGGAAGGAAATGAGAACAATCCGGCTATTCAAGAACTTATAAAAGCTCTTAAGAGTGAAAAAGTTAAATCCTTTATGCAGGATAAATACAGCGGTGCAGTTGTACCAATGTTCTAATCTACATAATATAAGGGGACGGGGTTAACGTAACTCCGTCCTTTTTTTATTTAAAAAATCCTGTTCTTTTTGAAGCTGATGAAGTTCTTTGATGACCCTGATACCCATAGGTAAAGCCATAAAAAACGTTGCCAAATCTGCTATAGGCTGACTTAACTGCACTCCCGTCAAGCCCAAAAAAGAAGGCAGAATCAGTATAAGCGGAAGAAAGAACAAACCCTGACGGGCAAGAGATAATATGGAAGCTTCTCTCGACTTTCCGATTGTCTGAACAAGCATATTATTTAGTATTATCCAGGATGAAAGAGGGAAAGTAATGCATTGGTATCGCATCGCTACTGCACCGATTGCAATAACTTTCAGGTCGTCTTTTCTGAAGATGGATATTATTTGTGGCGCAAATA
>CAYUZC010000229.1:2827-3835 GCA_964449525.1 uncultured Ruminiclostridium sp. | reverse complement strand
AATATTTTTCGATCATACTTACCTGTTCATCTGCAATAAGTAGCAATTCCATGTATTTCGTTTTATCGCTATCAATAATTTCCACAATTTCCATTCGATATTTTCCCTTTCATTTTCTAATATTGTCAAAAACAACGGGGATCACCCCATCACTTCTTGAATGCCATTCTTTGCCCAACTAAAAGGCTCCAAAAATCTATTTCTACCACTCCGAAGTTTGTTATGATATAAGCTCCCCTAAGGGACGAGTCAACATCAATTTTTATCTATTAATTCACATCAAGTCCCTAATCATAATGAAATCTTCATTTCCCACGTGGTCAAGTTTTTCTTCCGTAATCCTATACCCCAACCGCTTATAGAACCGTACCGCATTATTATCCGTTTGAACGGAAAGCGAAGTTTGCGCATAACCGTTCGCCCGCAAAACTTCAAACAATTTTTTCATGAGTTTAGTTCCAATCCCATACCCTCGAAATTCCGGCAATATCGAAATAGCAAGTTCGGGAGTTTCATCATTTAAGTGGCCAAAAGCGGGTATAATCCGTGTCCACGCAGCCCCAACTATCTGGCCATTCTGCTCAGCAACTACGCCCAAGTCTCCTGACTGGGTACCGAAATCCTTAATGTAGGCAAATATTTGCGGGTCGTTAATAATGCTCCTTGGTGGAGGTTCTACCCCTTCAGGGATAAAAATCGCTTGATACAAGAATTCCGGAAGGCATTCATAATCCGCCATTCGTATAGGACGAACTTTTGCATTTATCGGATGAGCCGTTATAATTGTATTACTTTTAGCGTTTATGGTAATAACCACGCCACCTCTATACACATACCAGTTCTTTCCTTGCCCAATAATAATATCCGCATTTTTCACGGATTCTTTGCACCACAAAACAACATCGTCGACCTGCAGATTAAGGTTCCGCTTGATTCGCACCGCTCCTAATTCTGTTGTATGAATTTTGTCAAGGTTAGCAGTCAAATTATGCATGGTATGGATTCCTC
>CAYUZC010000229.1:0-2817 GCA_964449525.1 uncultured Ruminiclostridium sp. | reverse complement strand
AATTTCTACTACAGAGTCATCCAATGTTTTACAAATTCAATGGGATGCTGGGTACGTTCTGCCGTTTCTTCAATAGACAAACCTTGTCCCATAAACCTCTTAACAACGGTTTTCATGTAGTTTAACAACTCCCTTACCGGTATGTATTAATGCATTTTAAATTCCATGTTGTGTATTTCTTTAAATATATACGGATAAACAATTAATATCAAGGAATTGGTAAGGTTTTTCCTTTGTTTATTCGACTACACTTTTTTGTTGTATTCTATGGAAATAACCGAATAGTAGAGCATAACTAAAGCTGAACTTAATAACAATCCACCTATGATATCGGTAAACCAGTGGACGCCTGATATCATTCTTCCGATTATGGTAATCGCAATCAGAAAAACTGAAAAGATGTCAGTTGCTATTAATGGTACTCTGTTCTTTATTCGAGTATGAAACTGCATCATTGCAGTAACCATAATAGATACCACGATCATCGTATGTGATGAAGGATAAGATGCCTCAAGGCTCGTGTGCAAAATCACCGGTCTGTAATTAACAATGAATGACTCAAACAAAATATATGCAGCTATGGTCAGAATATAAAAAGCCCCCAGCGCGTAAATGTCATAATCTACTTTCTTAAAACTTCTTTGGCGTATAAGCTGAACGAGCCCCATAATAGCAAATCCAAATGCTACCATTATGGGTAAAACGCCTAGCCAGTCGGTAATGGTATACCAAATAAGGTTCTCACCAATTTTAACAAATACAAACTGATTTAAAGCAGCGAACCCCACCTCAGATCCCTGGGGTCCTATTGGTCTGACATCGATTTTCATCACTGCAATTGTAAATAGGATAAAAACAAGAAACAAAATTCCGGTAATAATATAATTCATTTTTTCTTTTCTATTCATTTTTAAATACTCCAATCTGTTTTTTAGCTCTGAAAGCCTTATTCAGATTATTCCGAAGCTTCAAAAAAGAACAGAACCGCTCTTTCACATCTGTGACACTTTCCGTATCATAGCTTTTGTTGTGCGCTTTTTCTTCGCTGATTCAAAAGCAAACTAGCCTTAACGATAAGGATACAGAACCAAAATGTTGCCGCATATGGCTGTTGCGTCATAATGAAAATCATTACTCCGACCACATGAATAACTAAAGATGCTATCAGAGCCCTCTGCATCCAGCTTTCTTTATCAATGTATACAAGTATCAATTCCACGATACCGCACAAGCAGATTCCAATCAGAAATACAAAATAGCATCCTTTAATAAAAGGTGACATGTCACTACATGAAATGAGTGAAATTGAGTAAAAATATCCGTTATATTCCTGACTATAAAAAGGAAGAAAGATAATAAGCAATGCCATTATGTCAAGAATTCCGAATACTATACTACCGGTTTTGGCGGCACTGTTTTTTTTATCATCTTCGGCAAGGGTAACCAACTCATCGCCTGACAGCAATTCATCTACAGGTACGGAATAGTATTTTGAAATCATCTTCAGCGAATCAATGCTCGGATATCCTCGCCCGGATTCCCATTTTGAAACAGCAGTACGGGAAACATACAGCTTTTCTGCCAGCTGTTCCTGCGTTAGTCCACGGTTATTTCTTAATTTTTGTAGTTTTTCATTGAAATCCATAATAGATGCTCCTCCGTACTTCATCCACCACTTCATTTCCGGGATATCCCGAACATGTACTACCCCTTAGACATCAAACCATATTACTTAAATGCTTAAAGCTATCTACAATAAAACTGATACCAAATCCGGTAAGACATAATCCCAGTATCGCTATAATAATCCTATAAACTTTTTGGTTTATGAACTTTCTCGTTTTACCGATTAATCAATAATGTTAATTAGAATAATTATAGTGCTAATCCACGGGACAGTAAAGCAAAAAGGTATTCATTTTTAACATGATAAACGCTTAATTATAGAAAATAGGGGCCTTCCATATTATCAATTCCGATGGAAACCAGCAAATCCGCCAACTCCTTAGAATCAATTCCATCTGCGATGATATTTACCTTCAGTTGGTTCATCATATCTGTATTCTGTATTACGATAAATATCAGGAAAAAACATATAGCGATGAATAGGTTTTGTATCATAATATCTTTTAGATATAAGTCCAATACAATGATCAGCATGATAGCAATACTTGAAAAAATGAGCATATAATGATATTTCGCTGTAATATATTTTTTATAATAAAAACTATATACTATATTTAAGTGAGATAATATCCTGCTTGTAAAAAAAGAAAAATAAATCCGATGCTATGCTGGTAATTCCCGCTATCATCTATATAGAATACCAGCTTTGTCCAGTTATTAGACAAGAATAAGATAGCGGTTATTAGAACCGGAAACTCCGAGATTTATTTTCTACCTCCTCGCCGTTTCATATACGGAATTCTGCTCTACATCAAGCAGTTTTCGTCGCTGGGTTTGGTGCGTTTCAACATAATGCTCATCAATGTAACTTTCGACTTCTCCGAGCAGTTCGCGACTGATGTTGAATGCTGATTTATCAAACACCACAAGTGTTACATCAATGTCGTGGTCATTAAGGAAATCCTGAATTGTAGAGGTAGCAACTTGCAATGCCTCATCTTTCGGATATCCATAAATCCCGCTTGAAATCAGTGGAAACGCAATGCTTTTGCATTTATTTTCTACAGCTGCTTTAAGCGAATTGTTGTAGGCGGCGCGGAGATGCTGCTCATTCTGCTCCTTGTTCCAATTTTTATAAACCGGCCCCGCTGCATGGATGACGAACTTAGAAGGCAGACCAAACCCCGGTGT
>CAYUZC010000228.1:0-3840 GCA_964449525.1 uncultured Ruminiclostridium sp. | reverse complement strand
GAGCACTGTGAACCTGCATCCATTTATGTTTGTAATGATAGTGAAGCCGACAAACAGTACATCCGCGACCAGGCGCTTGCGCTCGGTGAGGAAGTCACCCTTAAGCATTCTAAGCAGACCATTCACTGGGACAGCTACGCCGACCAAGCTCGTGACAAAAGCGGAACCAAATACCTGGTTTACAAGGAAAACCTTGAAATCATGAAGAGCCTGAATTCCATCGAATACGAGCAGGGATATAAAGAAATCCATGAAATTTCAAAGGGCATCATGAAGGGTAAATCCGCGGTGGTGCTGTTCTTCTCGGAAGGACCGACAGAATCCCCGTTCACCATTCCTTGCGTTCAGTTCACCGACAGCTGGTATGTTGCTCATTCTGAGTGTATCCTGTATCGTACTGCTTACAGCCATTTCCTTAAGATGAAGGAAAACGAAAAGGGTGAATTTTTCCGCTTCATCCATTCAGCCGGTGAGCTTAACGAAATAAATTGCACAAAGAACCTCGATAAGAGAAGAATATATATGGATACTCAGAATAATATCGTGTATTCCATGAATAACCAGTACGCCGGTAACTCAGTAGGGCTTAAAAAGCATTCCATGCGCCTTGCTATTAACAAGGCCGGCAAGGAAGGCTGGCTCTGCGAGCATATGTTCGTCATGGGTGCGGTGAATGAAGATAAGAACAGAATGACCTATTTTTGCGGTGCTTATCCTTCCGCCTGTGGCAAGACCTCCACGGCTATGATACCCGGCGAAAAAATTGTCGGTGATGATATTGCTTATTTCCGTAATATTAACGGCGAATTCAGAGCGGTCAATGTTGAAAACGGTATGTTTGGAATAATCAAGGACGTCAACGCAAAGGACGATCCTGTTATATTTGAAAATCTCATGAAAAACCAAGAAATTATTTTCTCCAACGTCCTTATGGGACCGGATAAAATGCCTTACTGGCTCGGAATGGGCGTAGACTCTCCCAAGGAAGGTCACAACCATTTCGGTAAATGGCAGGAGGGCGTCAAGGATGCTAAGGGCAACGCTGTCGCGCTCGCTCATGGTAACGCCCGTTATACCATGCGTCTTGACTATCTCGACAATATAGATAAGGAAGGCTTTGATGCCAAAAATGGTGTCAAGGTCGAAGGCATCCTGTACGGCGGTAGAGACAGCGATACCACTGTTCCCGTTGAGGAATCTCCCAGCTGGAAAGACGGTATACTACTCAAGGCATGTACTCTTGAATCGGAAACCACCAGCGCCACCCTTGGCGCAGAAGGTGTACGCACACCCAGCCCCATGGCAAACCTTGACTTCGTTTCCTATCCTATCGGCCGTTATACCATGAACAATATCAAGTTCGGAGAAAGTGTCGAGAAGACTCCGAAGATATTTTCCAACAACTATTTCATGCGCGGTGCTGATGGCAATTTCATCACTAGCAAGCTTGCCAAAAAGGTTTGGCTTCACTGGGCTGAAGGAAGAATTCACGGTGAATACGAAGCCTATGACACACCCACCGGCAAGATCCCTTATTATGCCGACCTGAAAGCACTGTTTAAGAAGTATCTTGATGAGGACTTCACTGAGGAAGTATACACCTACCTATTCACCTTCCGTTGCACGAAATGGGTCGAAAAGCTCCAACGTACCAAGGCGTTTTACGCTAAGATGGATCAGGACACCCCTAAGGAAATATTCGAATACTGGGATGCCGCCATCAAGAAGATAGAAGAAGCTAAGGCGAAATACGGTGACGAAATCAAGCCCGGTTGCTTCAAGGCTTGATTCTGCTTGGTTTTTAAGCATACAAAGAAAGGTTCTACGTCTGTTGGGGGTAGAGCAAAGTAAAATGAAATAGCTATATGTTTCTGGCAGATGGTCGTTTAGACCGTCTGCCAGTCTCTTTTAAAAAGGCAATATTAAGCCATGGCTGTAGTATCCGGTTCCGAAATCCATCAAAATTTTTAATAATTAAAACACTTCATATTGACACAATTTGATTTGATGCATATACTATGAACATATCAAATTATTTTGATGTGAGGTGATGATTTGGCAAGTACATACGAGGAAAACGTAAAAGTATTCAAGGCATTTAGCGATGAAAAACGGATACGTATACTTGAATTATTGCGTGGTGGTGAAAAATGTGCGTGTGTTTTATTAGAACAGTTAGACATTGGACAGTCAGGCCTTTCATACCATATGAAGATTTTAGTTGAGTCCGGCATAGTTGAGAGTCGTCAAGAGGGTAAATGGACACATTATAAAATAAGCGAAAAAGGTAGTGATTATGCCGTCACTTTACTAAAGGAACTGACAACTCCGTATATGAATAGAGAAGCAAATAATTGTTGTAAAATATAATGGCCATCCGAACGATGGTCTTATACAAGCATAATGCATCAAAATTTATTGATGTGATTACCCATTTTGAAAGTGAGGTTCATTGGTATGCAGGTTTTAAAAGCAATATGGGACTTCTTTCAAGGTCAAATACTTGGAATGAAGTGGTTGAACAGTATTATTGGTAGCGGTTTATATGCTTTGGGCTTTGACATAAACAATCGCTGGATAGGAAGCATTCAGTTTTTTCTTTATGATGTTATAAAAATAATAGTCCTATTATGCATCCTGATATTTTTTATCAGCTATATTCAGAGCTATTTTCCGCCTGAGCGTAGCAAGAAGATATTGGGGCGTTTTCATGGCATCGGAGCGAACTTTGTTGCCGCTCTGCTTGGAACAGTAACGCCTTTCTGTTCATGTTCATCAATACCGCTTTTTATAGGCTTTACATCTGCAGGCCTGCCTTTGGGAGTGACCTTTTCGTTCCTTATCTCTTCGCCGATGGTAGACCTTGGCTCTCTTGTACTTCTAATGAGTATTTTTGGCGCAAAGGTAGCTGTTTTATATGTCATATTCGGACTTATAATAGCCGTGATCGGTGGTACCATTATTGAAAAAATGCACATGGAAAAGCATGTGGAGAGCTTTATCTTATCTGCAGGTAGTGTTGATATTGAATCACCGGAGCTGACAAAGGAAGACCGTATTGTATATGCCAAAGAGCAAACTCTCTCAACTTTAAAAAAAGTATTGCCCTATATCCTTATTGGTGTAGGTATTGGCGCGATTATTCATAACTGGATTCCCGAAGAATGGGTTGTATCATTACTTGGAAGGAATAACCCCTTTGGTGTAATACTGGCGACATTAGTTGGTGTACCGATGTATGCTGACATCTTTGGAACTATTCCGATTGCGGAAGCACTGCTGACTAAAGGAGCACAGCTGGGAACAGTATTGTCATTTATGATGGGTGTAACTACGTTGTCGCTGCCATCGTTGATTATGCTTCGCAAGGCAGTTAAGCCGAAGCTGCTTGCATTGTTCATTGCTATATGTACAGCTGGAATTATTATTGTCGGGTATTTATTCAATGCTTTACAAGCACTGATAGTATAGGAGGGCAGAACTTATGGCAAAGAAACGGTTTCTTATTATAGAATATCTTTATCTCGATCTTGAAACCTGCAACCGCTGTATTAGAACGGACAACGTACTTGACGAGGTTATGATGACGATTACACCGGCATTAAATATTGCCGGTTTTGAAGTAGAGTATAATAAAATAGAAATGAAGACAGCAAAAATTGCAAAGCAATATAAATTTCTTTCATCTCCTACAATTCGTGTGAACGGCCAGGATATTTGTCAATCAGTTGCAGAAAATAGTTGCGGCTGCTGTAGCGATATCAGCGGAACTGATGTGAGCTGCCGGGTGTTTGAGTATAACGAGGAAACTTATGAGGTGCCTCCGAAAGAAATGCTTGC
>CAYUZC010000227.1:3326-3903 GCA_964449525.1 uncultured Ruminiclostridium sp. | reverse complement strand
TGTCTTATCTAACTCTCCCAGGTAGCTTTTTAGCATTTCATAGCCGTCCTGATTAGTGAAATCAAATTGTAGATAATAAATTAAATCCCTTAATCTTGCCCAATAGTCCCGGTCAATCTTATTTCTGGAATACTTGTTCAGTGACTCAAACACTTCATCTCTATACTGCTCGCATGATTTATTTTTTCTGCCTATCGAAACAACTGCAAAATTTTCAGGTAAAAGCTTATCATATACCAGATTGTATAGAGCGGGCATTAATTTTCTGTGGGTTAAGTCACCAGTCCCGCCGAAAATAACCATAATAGCTGAAAGACTTTTATTTATTTCCTCTTTAATCATATATATTATACCTCTCCCAATAAACTCTTTATATTCTTTTATCCTTTAATAGATGTATTTAATCATATCGTTTTTGAAAATGTATGTCATCATCTCCGGACAAGTCCTTAAAACCATACCAGCCCGGATAAATTCTTCCGCTGTAATCTCGTTTTTTATTGAATTACATGGCTATTATATATATAATAGCCATAAACAATATGTTTTTAATAGCAGATGCAAACTTGCTTAATAT
>CAYUZC010000227.1:0-3316 GCA_964449525.1 uncultured Ruminiclostridium sp. | reverse complement strand
AACTCTTATATTCTTTTATCCTTTAATAGATGTATTTAATCATATTATTTCTGAAAATACAGTGTCAAAATCATGGACGGACCCTCCAAGCCATACCCACTTGGATAAATTAAATACGTACCGGATATAATCTTTACCAATACTCTCGTTTTTTATTGAATTGAAAGGCTTTTATATATATAATAGCCATAAATAGATTTCTTATAAGCAGATATAAACTTGCTTAAAATAGCTTAAATAAATAACTTTACATGAAACCCTATTATTACATTTATACGCAAAGGAGTACTTTATGGAAAACCGACAAGTCAATATAGGAATCATTGGATTGGGAACTGTGGGAACAGGCGTTGCTCGTCTTCTTCTGGAACAGAAGGAGCTCTTAAAAACCCGTTCTACTTTATGCTTTAATTTAAAAACAATTGTAGAACTGGATTGGAATAAAAATCGTAATCTAGACCTCTCGGAAGTAAATTGCACAAGTGATGTGGATACACTTTTGGAGGATCCTGAAATTAACATAGTCGTTGAAACTATCGGAGGTTATGAGCCTGCTTTCAGTTTTATAAGCAAGGCTCTAAGAAACCGCAAGCATGTTGTGACAGCTAACAAAGCTTTGATTGCTACAAAAGGAATGGAGCTTTATAAAATTGCGCAGGAAAATGATGTAGATTTTTTGTTCGAGGCCAGTGTCGGCGGAGGAATACCAATAATTAAAGGGCTCCGCGAAGGACTTGTGGCAAACAAATTTGAAAGCATTTACGGTATCCTTAACGGAACCACAAACTATATTCTTACAAAAATGCATCGAGAAAGTCTTGAATTTTCTGAGGCTCTAAAGGGAGCCCAAGAAAAGGGCTTTGCAGAGGCAAATCCCACCCTCGATATAACCGGAGGAGATGCTGCACACAAGCTGACTATTTTAAGCTCCATAGCAGCTAATTCCTTTATACCCTTTGACAAGATATATGTCGAAGGGATTACCGGTATAACTAAAATGGATATCAATTTTGCACAGTCATTTGGAATGACCATCAAGCTACTTGCAATTTACAGGATGGTTGAAGGTGGTGTGGATTTGCGTGTTCATCCCACATTAATAGATAATTCTCACTTATTGGCTGCTGTAAGCAATGAGCTTAATGCCATTTTTGTAAAAGGTGACTTCGTAGGCGATACAATGTTTTACGGTCCGGGAGCAGGCGAGCGTCCTACGGCAAGTGCAATAGTAAGTGATATTGTGGACCTTTCCAGAGATTTGCTACTCCAGGAGGGTGAGAAGTATTGTAACCGCGCAATAAGCCTTACACAAAGTGTTCGGTTCATACCCATAGAGGATGTAAAAAGCCGTTTTTATCTTCGCTTTATGACGATGGACAAACCGGGTGTATTATCAATGATTTCTGGGGTTTTGGCTGACTATGGTATTTCTATTTCCTCTATGGTTCAATTGGAGAGTCATGAAAAGGATAATTACATCCCCATTGTTCTTCTTACCCATGAGGCTCTTGAAAAGTCAATGGAGCAAGCATTAAAGAAGATTATTGAGTTTGATTTTGTCAAGGAAGATTACCTAAGATTAAGAATTTTTGCAGAATCTTGATTTTACCATTGAGCTATTATTATTTTAAGGCTAATTCAAGGCTAATTCTCAGGTTATAATGAAAATTATATTTATATTCTCAACATAAATGCAAAGCGCACTTCAAATAGTGGGCTTTGTTACTATCTTCACTGTTCTGACAATAATATTATTTTAATATAGTTTACATAGACTAATTATGGGGCAAATAAAAATCAGGAGGTGTTATATATGACAGTAATGAAAAAGGACGGACGAATTCAAGATTTTGATATTGAAAAACTGCGTCTGTCTGTTGCAAACGCATCTGATGAGGCAAAAGCACCTATGTCAAGTTCAGATATTAATCTTGTTATTAAAGACGTTATGGAGTCTATTGAAGCGATCGAAGCTCAACAGCATTTAAACACCGCTATGCTAAGAAAGTTTATTATAGATTCTTTAAAAAAGTTCGGATTCACTTTAGTTGCAAAGCATTACAGTGAAAATTAGTACGCAGGTACTCTTATTATATTATTCATGTTCAGATGTATTGTCTGCTGCTGCCGTTACATCTCTTACAGGAATATTTGTAACGAACTTGAAATAAAGAAAAAATTGACATAATAACAAGTATATAATATTCTGGAAAAAGAAGGGTGACCAGTGAATTAAGTTCCGCTTGAAACAGCCTTGGTATATACATATTCTCCATTTAACTATTTATTTTGGGTGGTGTCAGCCATATGGAGGAACTAATCATGGAAGAAGATAATACCGGAATAATGCCTGAAAAGGCTGTTTTATCTTTATTTAAAAACAGAATTAAAAATGCAAACGATGCCTTTCTGGAGATTACAGGTTATTCTGAAAAACAATTGATTAAAAAAACTCCGGAGGAAGTTTTTCATAAGCTTCTTAGATCTAACGTCGATATAAATGCAATGGAACCCGGACATGAACCGGTTACCTGCTTTATTTTTACCGGAACATTTGAACCGATAGAGGTTATTATTTCAATAGAAACCGCATATCCCGAAGAAGTACATATATATGAAAAACCTAATTCCAGGCTCAGTGAAAAAATGCGTGGCAATGAGAGACTATTTAGTGACAACAAAATGGGCGTTTGCGTTTTATCGTCACCGGATTTAATTTTATTGAAAGCCAATGATTTTTTTCTGAATTTACTTGATGAGCCTTTCAACAGCAAAGAGAAAGCGATTGGACGAAGCATAAAAGACATAGTCCCGGATGAAATAATAGAGTCATTCTTTGGAATAAGGCTTGAAAAGCTTTCGTAACTCAATGGTTTTACCCTATATAGAAAATGGTGAAGCTAAATTTTTTACCGCGGTTTTTGTAGAAATAACGGAATATATTAAGGAACGAGATCAAATCCAAAATCAAAAGAGAATAATTGAGCAACAGAAGTGCAAATTTGAAACAATAATTGAAAACATGAGCGATAGTCTTATCATTACTGACATAAATCACAACATCATCCTTATGAACGCTGCAGCCAGAACATACTATCCTGACCCGGACAGATTCAGCAATATGGCAGGATGGTTTAAAATGATACGTGTAACAGATGAGAACGGTAACCGGCTTTCTATGGAGGACATGCCATCTCATCGGGCAGCAAGGGGTGAAAGTGTTAAGAACTTCCGCACCAATATATTGGGGCCTAACGGTCCTGTGAATGTCGAATACAGTTCGGCTCCTCTGTACGATAATAATGGAAACATCAGT
>CAYUZC010000226.1:0-3909 GCA_964449525.1 uncultured Ruminiclostridium sp. | reverse complement strand
AATAACATTGCCCGTTACCGAAATCGAAGATTTCGAACAGGCACCCAAGTTATTGATACTTCGTATTAATAAGTTTTATTGCTGTCGGGGTGTAGCTCAGGTGGATTAGAGTGCTTGCTTGGGGTGCAAGAGGTCGCACGTTCAAGTCGTGTCACTCCGACCAAAGAAAGAAACGGGTTTCAGAATTTCTGATCCCCGTTTTTTAATACCCATATTTTTTGTGAATAACTCCATTAAACATGCCTTTAAGCAACAATACCCGTAGGCCAATACTAGCCTAGAATCGCACGAAAAGTGCTATATAATACGGACTCCTTTTATTTGATAACTAAAATTGGTTATGCTATAATAATGGTAATATTTCTTAAAGTTCATCGGTTTCTTGGCTCATGTCATTGATTCAAATTTAGTAAATATCAAACATTAACAAAAGATATAGGATGAATGCAAAATGCTTAAGATTTTCTTAGTTGAAGATGAGTTTGTTGTCAGAGAAGGAATAAAGAATAATATCGATTGGCAGAGAGAAGGCTTTATTTTTAGCGGTGAAGCCGCTGACGGTGAGCTTGCGTTTCCACTTATTCAAAAAGAACAGCCCGATATAATTATAACCGATATAAAAATGCCTTTTATGAATGGTCTTGATTTGAGTCGCCTTGTACTAGAGGCGCTACCTCAGTGCAAAATAATCATATTAAGCGGTCACGAGGAATTCAGTTATGCTCAAGAGGCTATTAAGATAGGAGTTACCGAATACCTTTTAAAGCCTATAAAAAGTGCTGAGCTTGTAAAAACTGTAAAAAAGATAGGTGAACAGATTATTGCTGAGCATGAAGAAAGGGCAAACTATGAGAGATATAAGCGTGAGATGGAAGAAAACGAAATAGATATTAAGCGTAGGCTTTTTGACGAATTGGTGAGTGGAACCATTCCAATCGCAAAAATTCTTGAAAGGGGAAAGGAATACGGTCTTGATTTTATCGCAAAACATTACCAGATTTTGCTTTTTAGATACAATAATAATATCGGAGATGAAACATATTCCGATGAAGTTCTGGAGCTTGGGAAAGAGATAATCACTGCGAATTCACATTATGATAATATTATTATGTTTGATCGTGCAATCGAGGGTATTGCATTTCTAATGAAAGGTGATTCATCTGAACATCTCGATAAGACACGGGAAGCATTTGTATATGAACTGAAAGAAATAATGGAGAAGTACCCGCAGGTACGGTGTTTTGGGGGAATCGGAACGCAGGTGGATAAACTGACAATCCTTTCCCAATCATATGAGAGCGCAGCTCGTGCTTACTCATATCGCTTTATTTTTGAAAAAAATGATATAATTAGCTCAGATCAAATTTCATCATTTCTTCACCAAAACAATGATGACACTGTTCTGAGTGAAATGGAGCTAGAGATTCTTGATCTTAAAAAGGTTGATGCTTTCTTAAAGAACGGGGAGACTGAAGAGATAACCTACTTCATTGAGGAATTTCTTAAAAGTATTGGAAGTGCCAGCGAAAAATCATTCTTGTTTAAACAGTATATTATTATGAGTATATATTTTACGGGGGTAACATTTCTCAAAGAGATTGGTTCACCTGATATATCGATAGAAGAACCATTTAAGGGCTTTGAGGGAATAAAGGAGATGTGTTATGATAACCAGAAGACAAAGGAATATATATTCAGGATTTTTTCGGTTGCCATTGAGCGTCGGGATGCCTTAAGAAATAAGAGATACCATCGTATGATTGATCAGGCAAAGGAATATATAAATGAACACTATCCGGACGAAGACATATCGCTCAATGAAACCGCAGCATTTGTAAATTTTAGCCCTAATCATTTCAGTTCATTGTTCAGCAGGGAAACAGGTAAAAGCTTTATAAGATATCTTACAGATTTACGAATGAGCAAGGCTAGAGAAATGTTGAAGTGTACCGATATGCGCATTTCAGACATTAGTGTGTCAGTAGGGTATAAGGATCCACACTATTTTTCATACCTATTTAAGAAGTCGCATAACTTTACACCAATGCAATATCGTACATCAAAAGAATAATCGAATCTTTTTTTAATAATGATGTTATTACTGACAAATTCTTATCTGCCATTGATATGTCGGCCATATTATAGGGCTAAACCTTCTTAGTTTAAAACCAAAATCATAAGAAAATTAATAAAGTACAAAGAACTTGAAGTTATAACTTTATACTTTTATAATTTAATCATAGGCCGATATAGTTTACAGATAAAAAAAGCGGAGGAAAAATAAAGATGAAAAGGATAGTTGCACTTGTAGTGGCATCTTTAGTGATAGCAACATTAACAGCATGTGGCATACCTACTGGACCGGTCACTAGCTCACAGGCACCGGGTGCAAGCTCACAGACACCAGCAGAGGATGATCTTATTTTTATAGGTTTTGTGCAGGTTGGAGCAGAATCTGATTGGCGTATGGCTAACACAAAGTCCATGCAGGAAAGTTTTACCGAAGCTAATGGCTATAAATTTGAAATGGTTGATGCTCAACAAAAGACCCAGAAGCAAATCACCGCTATTCGTGATTTCATTCAGAAGGATGTTGATTACATAGTACTTGCTCCAAACACTGAAGCAGGTTGGGATACAGTTTTAGGAGAAGCTAAAGAAGCAAGAATACCTGTAATAATTGTTGACCGTATGATTAAAACCGAAGATGAAAGTCTATTTACTGCATGGGTCGGCTCTAACTTTCTGCAGGAAGGTTATGATGCTGTTACCGCTCTTGTATACGCTTTAGGGAAAAAGGGAATAGATCCCGAAACTGAAGAAATCAAGATAGTAACCCTTCAGGGAAACCTGGGTTCTTCTGCGCAGATTGGGCGTACAGAAGGATTTGCAGAGAAAATGGCTGAGTATCCAAACTGGGAGATACTCGACAGACAGTCTGGTGATTTTACTCAAGAAAAGGGCCAGGAAGTTATGGAGGGTTTCTTAAGGACTTATCCAGATTTAAACGTTGTTATTGCTGAAAATGACAATATGGCATTTGGTGCTGTAGCTGCTATCAAGAGAGCCGGGAGGACTTGTGGACCTAGAGGAGATATCACAATCGTATCCTTCGACGCAGTTAAGGCTGCATTCGAGGCAATGATCGCCGGTGAAATTGATGCTGACGTTGAATGCAATCCTCTTCATGGACCACGTGTAGAAGAATTGATTAAGGCTCTTGAAGCAGGGGAATCAGTTGAAAAGATATCATACGTTGAAGAAGGTATCTTCTATGCTAAGGATGCGGCTAAAATTTTGCCTACACGTGCATATTAAAAACATAACAAATAATCCTATTTATAATAAAATGAAGTTATGGACCGGGCAGCTTCTTCGAGAATACCCAGTTGTGAGGCGTGACGTAGTATTGTAAACCGTGGCCTTATTTCCATTGCATTCAGTATGCTATTATAGAATACCGATTCTGTAATTCCGATTTCCAAGGGGCTTTTCGGAGCTCCAAGCTTTAAAAGCAAATCCTCAACATATGAAGAGTCCGGTATATCAATTCCAAGTGATTCGGCCTTATTAACAAGGTTATACAGTTTGGAGATAACTACCGAACCCACTCCCACAGAAATACCGTGAAAATTGTGTTCTTCTCCTTTTGATAGGGCTTCTATCTCCCAGTAATGGGCAAGATGATGTTCAGCTCCTGATGCAGGTCTTGAATTACCAATAAAGCCCATGGCAACTCCTGAGATTATTAAGGCTTCAACTAAAGATTTTATAGCCTCCGGTTCTCTTTTTGATATGCCGTTAAGATTGTCTACACATTTTTGCATTGCTTTGTTGACAAGCGCAGCAGTGGTGTCACAGAAGTATTCGCCATTGATTTTATGAGAAAGATTCCAGTCTGTAAGTGCA
>CAYUZC010000225.1:0-3912 GCA_964449525.1 uncultured Ruminiclostridium sp. | reverse complement strand
GCATTTTGAACGCCAAATGAGACGCAAAGAGTTTCCAAGGCAAGCTCTATTAATGTATTACTGTCAAGAGCAGAGTTTATATTTTTAGAAATACGATTCAAAGTTATCATTCGTTCCAGCTTTTCCTGAAGAAGCTGTTTCTGGTCATTGACCTTGCCAATATGCATTGCATTTGAAAGGGCTATGTATGTATAGGAAGCAAGGCTGTCCACAAGCTCAAAAGCACTCATCTTATATGTGTTGCCTGTAACTGTTTGTCCAAGAGTAACAAAACCTAAGATTTTCTTATTCTCACCGAAAATAAACACGACATATTTTGCGTGCAAATATGAAAGAAGCTCATCTCCGCCATTAAACATTCTGCAGAATAATTCCCGTTGATTGTCATCAGACAGGTCAAAAATCTGATTATTGGGTATTATTTTAGGATTATTAGTCACAGCGATATTTTCCATTTTGGCTGACTTATTATCAAACACATTTCTATATGCACGTAAAAGATATTTTTCTGAGGAATTGTTATAGAGTATAAATCCGGTATGAGCACTTTGGGTAAGCTCAGAAAAGACGTCTACAGCAAGGGAGTAGAGATCATTTAGGTTATGTTCTGAGAGCATGGCTTTTGCTGATTGATTAATAGCAAACAAGTTAAAAATCTTCTCGTCAAGGTCCTGATTACTGACTTGAAGTCTTTGGAGCCGATTACAGTTTTCGAGGGAATTATTAAAGAGATTCATTAAGGTTTCACAAACCAGTATGTCACTATCATTAAACTCGGCAGAAATCCGCCTTGAAAGGAGAAAAAATCCGTAAAGCTTATTTTCTAAGGCAAGAGGTAACATTACCGTTGCATCAAGAGCATCTAAAATCGAAGCGTCAAAATACTGCTCCAAAACATTTCTTCCGCTGACCACATTGCCTACATAAAGTATAAAATTGGACAGTTCCGGTGTAACAGCAATATAAGGGCTTTCACCTTTTACACCACGTTGTTTTTTTAGCTCAAATCTATTGTTATCAAAAAGATACATGGAGGATTTTTCTACGGTTAATAATTCATTTACGAAATCGAATGCAGCATCGGTAATTTGTTCAAGTGTAAGGCGATTTGAAAAAAATCTTATTGCCTCCAAAATACCGTTATACCTATATAAATCCGTCCTATTATCGTTATTAATATCCTGTTCGATGTTCTTTAAAATATCATTATACTGCATGTGTATCCCCCGCATCACATTGTTTTTAGCTCATTGTCTTTAATGAAATAAGTAACCATGGGTGCAGATTGTAAAATTTCTTCACTTAAATTCTTTATGTCGATCTTTACCTTTGGATATAAACGGGACTTTGCAATGACTGCGCCCTCTCCAGGTGTTTTGAGATATTCATTTATACTTTTATATCTAAACTCAAGTTCTTTGACGATTTCCTTTCTTTCAGCATATGAATTCTTTAAATCCTCATAGGTATTGAACTGTTCTTTTGTAAGATCTGTGAAAGAACTGCTGTAAACCTGTAGATGCTGTTTTATTCGTGTAATCTCCTTCTTATTTTCATTGAGTTTATCTAAAGTTTTATCTAAATCCATTTTCAAAGCATTTCGGTCAAATCCTCTCACTCTTATATGAGTACGTGACTCGGATTTGTTGCCGATCTCTGCTGCTGAGACTTGAATATCCACATCAATTTTCCCACCAGTAATTTTACCCTTAGGAGATTCGATAATTAATTGCTTTGCGCGGACATTTGAATTCATACAATAGAACCCGACATATACACTGCCTTCACATTCAACTGTAATATCTGAAAGAAACTTAACATAAAGGTTCTTTTTACAGTGTACAACGGCCTTATTTTTACCCGCAATACCGCCTTTAATATATATATTGCCTTCCAGACTGGAGATTTTATCTGCTGCTCCAACACCATAATCACCCAGAATCTCAAGGTCATTGTTGGCAACCACACTGAAATTATCCTCAACGGTACCCTTAATAGACATGTATCCGTCAAAATCAATATTTCCGGTTGAAAAGTCAATATCTCCCTTTATTTCAAGATAATCATAAACCCCAATAGAATCGCCTCGATAATACACGGCACCGTTCTTTTTTGATGTGAGAGTTGTTAAACCATCTTTTTGATTTTCTCGAACAGACAGGCGATCATATAACAGAGGAAGATTGCGTCCGGGTATGGCAGGAATTTCCTTACCCTGGACATTTTTACCGGGAAATCCCGGAGTAGGGTCTTTGCGCTCACCAAGCCAATCCCCCTCCTTAACATGATTTATTAGATTTAACTCATAGTGATTAACATTATTAGCATCGATTACCTGAGGCTTTAGGTTAGAAACCTCATAAAGTTTCACTTCTGCGTCAATTCCGTTTACAGGAGGGCAACCTTCGGCAATTATATATTCAACACCTGACTCTAAAGGTCCAGCCAAAAGCTTGGAATTAATACCAAATATAATTCCGGCTCTATTAAGGGTATCAAAGATTTCTTTTACAAGGGTTATTCGGTTATTGGCAGAAAGATCTTCACTGTTCACATAGAGAGTCATATAAGCTCTAAGACCGTCTTCAGAATTTCTCAGACTAATTCTTTCGCGCTCCTCTGCAAAAGGTTCAGGGCCTCTTGGAGCATTATGTATAACATTTCTAAGTGTCATAAAGCTAGTAACTTTTATCATAGGAAAGCTTTTTAACAAGTCATTAAACATATCCAGTGTGAATCCACGGTTTGTTGACTTAATATAAAAGATTCCTTTTTCCTTTAGTATTTCAATGTAATTATTTTTATAAAGTAGTAAAGCCATTAGTTAGTATACACCCCTCCGAATATTAATATATATTTTCCACCAAATTACGCTATATAACGTTAAATATAATAAATAATAAACTGTTGAATTAATGTAGCAATTATTTACTAATTACACAAGGGCCAACAAGATGAGATATAATATATGCATCGGGTATTAATGATTTTGTTTATAAAGCCTACGACACCTTATATATCGGAAGGAAATACAAGATGAATAAGTGGAAAAGAGAGAAAAACAGTATTATTATAAAAGATTTTAAGCATTTTGACCCCATACATACCTTCGAATGTGGCCAATGCTTCAGATGGGAGCATACTGAAGATAGACTTTGGTTCGGTGTGGTTAAAGACTTGGCCGTGAATTTAGAATGGAATGGCAAGGATTTAATATTTCATGATACAAAAGAAGAGGATTTTTTGCGGGTATGGCATCCTTATTTTGATTTAGACAGAGATTATGGTGAAATTAAAGAAAAGCTTCAAAAAGACGATCTGGTAATGAAAGAAGCAATTAGCTTCGGACATGGTATCAGACTTCTTCGTCAGGACTTTCAGGAGACGATTATCTCTTTTCTGATATCTCAGAATAACGGAATACCCCGCATACGTAAAATTGTAGAAAGTCTGGCACAGTCTTTCGGGGAACCGATCGTATTCTCAAGGCCTAATGTAAAAGCGTTTCCAACCTGCGAAAAGATTGCCAGTGCCAGTCTTGAGGACTTAAGAATAATAAGGGCAGGGTACAGGGATAAATACATACAAAAAGCGGCACAGCAAATATGCATGGGGGAAATCGAAATGGATGTCATAAAAAACGGTGATCCTTCCCAAAGCAGAGATGAGATGAAAAAGCTTTTTGGTGTTGGAGCAAAGGTTGCCGACTGTACACTTCTATTCAGTGGTATCAGATATGATATTTTTCCTGTGGACAGATGGGTAAGGCGAGTAATGGCAGAGCTTTATCTTGGTTACGAAGCCAGTAATGAGGAGGTCAATAGCTTTGCAATGGAGAAATTCGGTGATTTGGCAGGATTTGCCCAGCAATATCTTTTCTATTTTGCTAGAGAAAAAAAGATAGGAATGTAG
>CAYUZC010000224.1:0-3918 GCA_964449525.1 uncultured Ruminiclostridium sp. | reverse complement strand
CTTTGCTCATACGCCGATGTTTCAGACCGAAACCAATATGTACGTCCGGTTGTTTATGAAGGCGGGATAATAGAAATAAAAAATGGTCGTCATCCTGTTGTGGAGAGAGTGCTGGATGGTGCTCAATTCGTACCGAATGATACTTGGCTTGATAATGATGAGAACAGGATCGGTATAATTACAGGCCCGAACATGGCGGGTAAATCCACATACATGAGGCAGGTTGCATTGATTTCCCTTATGGCACAGGCGGGATGCTTTGTTCCGGCAGAATATGCAAAGATTGGGCTGGTGGATAGGATTTTTACCAGAATAGGGGCATCCGATGACTTAGCCTCAGGGCAGAGTACATTTATGGTTGAAATGACAGAGGTGGCTAATATTCTGGAAAACGCCACACCCAAGAGCCTTCTTATTTTAGACGAAATTGGGCGCGGAACGAGTACATATGATGGGCTCAGTATAGCGTGGGCTGTTATAGAATACATAAACGACAAAGGAAGACTGGGATGCCGTACTCTGTTTGCAACCCATTACCATGAGCTTACCGAGCTTGAGGAAAAGCTACACGGAATAAAGAACTATTGTGTATCGGTAAGAAAAAAAGGAAATGATATTATTTTTCTTAGAAAAATTACACGAGGTGGAGCAGACAAGAGCTACGGAGTTGAGGTGGCAGGTCTTGCAGGCATACCGTCCAATGTAATTGAGCGTGCTAAAATGATTTTAAAGGAATTGGATGAAGCCGACATAAATCAAAACTCAAGAAAGCGAAAGCAAAAGCCTGTGGACGGACAGCTTGACCTATTTGCGTCAAGTACACTTTCTAAGGCGGAGAGAGATGTTCTGGATGAGCTAAGAATGGCAGATGCCTCATTATTAACACCATTAGATGCACTGAACAAGCTTTACAGCCTTCAGCAAAAGCTAAAGTAGGTCAGGGAGAATCATATGAGTAAAATCGTAATTTTAGATGAAAAAACAGCCAATCAAATAGCTGCGGGAGAAGTTATTGAACGACCGGCATCTGTTGTTAAGGAAATGGTGGAGAACGCCATTGATGCCGGAGCTACTCAGATTACCGTAGAAATCAGAAAGGGCGGGATATCATATATTCGTGTTACCGATAACGGTAATGGCATAGAAAAAGACGATCTGGAATTTGCCTTTGAAAGGCATGCCACAAGTAAAATCAGACGTATTGAAGATTTAGACGGTCTTTCAACCATGGGATTTCGTGGAGAGGCGCTCGCTTCCATAGCATCCGTATCACAGCTTGAAGTAACATCAAAAACAGAAGACGCCACAACAGGTACGACACTTAAAATAGAAGGCGGACGAGTTATTGCTGTTAACCAAGCCGGAAGTCCAAAGGGCACAAGCTTTATTATAAAAAATCTTTTTTACAATACCCCGGCACGATATAAATTTCTTAAAAAGGATACCACTGAGGCAGGCTACATATCTGACATTATAGAGCGCCTTGCCCTTGCCAACCCGGGAATATCCTTTAAGTTTATTCAAAATAATCAAACACAGATACATACACCGGGAAATAATGACTTATTGAGTGTCATATACAGTATTTTTGGTAAGGACATTTCCAAATCCGTACTTCCCGTAAGATTTGAAAACGAAGGATTTATTCTTGAAGGATTTATCGGTAAGCCTGAGATTGCCAGAGGAAACAGAAATAATCAATCGGTATTTCTAAACGGAAGATATATTAAAAGTAAGGTTATAACAAAAGCTCTTGAGGATGCGTACAAGACCATGCTTATGCAAAATAAATTTCCCTTTTGTGTGCTACTTCTTAAGTGTTCGCCTGAAGGTTATGATGTAAACGTTCATCCCCAAAAGCTGGAGGTTCGTTTTGCCAATGAGAGCTCGGTTTACAGTACCATCTATCATGGTGTTAAGAATACTCTGTTGGAAGAGCCTGAAATTAGGAGCTTTGAACCGGGCAGAAATGAAGCAGAAGTAGAGCGTAGTGCGCCTGTTATTGCTCCGTCAAGGATATTTGACGTTAACAAGAATAATCTTCCTATAGTTGGTAACCCAAAGCAAACGACTTTATTTGACCATATGGCTGAAAATATCATCCCTTTAAATAATAATCAAGAGTTAAAAACCTACGTAACAATGGAGCCCAAAGATGATGAAAAACCTGATTATCTTATGGAACGAAAGACAGAAGAAAACATAACTTTTGAAGAGAGCGGAATATCTGAAGAATCCGAGGCTTTCGAAGAAATAAGACGATCAACCGAAAATGCATCGATACAAGAATTGCTAAGCTCATCAATTGTTGGACAAGCCTTTGACACGTATATACTTTTGCAAGGCGGCAACAATCTATATATAATTGATCAGCATGCAGCTCATGAGAGAATACGGTATGAGATAATCAAGCAAAGACGAGCTAAAAACGAAAGCTTCTCACAGATTATTCTTGAGCCCATAATTATAAAGCTTGCAGCAAATGAGTTTGATTTTGTCATGGAAAAACAGTCTGCGTTTCAGAGTTTAGGATTTGAAATTGAAGCCTTTGGCTCAAATACTGTTATTATCAGAAGTATTCCGGATTTTTACGAAGGTAGCTTTAGTATCATAGACTTTAATGAAATACTGGATCGATGGATACAAACCGGATCAAATCAAAGCGATATCAGCGATGAGGCACTTTATATGATTTCCTGCAAAGGAGCGTTAAAAGCTAACAGAACTCTTTCAAAGGAAGAAATCCGTGGTTTGCTTGAAAGCCTATGCGCTATGGAAAACCCCTATACTTGTGTCCATGGAAGGCCGGTAATCCTTACAATGGAAAAGAAAGAATTTGAAAAAAGGTTTAAGAGGATAGTGTAGTATCATTTTTCGCCAATTTGTGCCCCGCTTTAATCGTAGCATCCACGCCACTTTTTACGGAAGAAAGGTTTTTTATGGATAAAGTAGTAGTTATCGCCGGCCCGACAGCATCAGGAAAAACCGATTTAGCTGTCGAACTTGCTTTAAAAGTAAACGGTGAAATAATATCTGCTGATTCAATGCAGATTTACCGCGGAATGAATATAGGAACAGCCAAGCCAACAATTGAGGAAAGGCGAGGAATACCTCATCATATGCTTGATATAGTAAATCCCGATGAGGATTATAGTGTTGCCCGATTTAAAGAGGACGCGATTGCCTGCATAAAAGATATTATTAACAGGGGTAAAACACCCATTATAGCTGGTGGAACAGGCCTTTATATAAACTCATTGGTATATAATATAACATTCTCGGATATCATTACGGATTGGGAATACCGTAACGAGCTTAATAGAATATCTGAAGAACAAGGCCCGCAGGTATTGTATGAGCGTCTTCAAAAAGTAGACCCAAAAAGCGCGGAATTGATTCATTGTAATAACATTAAGAGGGTAATAAGAGCACTTGAGGTTTATAAAACTACAGGAAAACCAATTTCAGAGCACAAGGAAGCCTCGAGAAGCGTTCCTCCTTCATATAAATTTCTGGTATATGGATTAAATGTAGAACGCGATAAATTATATCAACGCATTGATAATAGAGTTGATAAAATGATAGATATGGGCCTCTATGAAGAAGTTGAGGAGCTACTCAATAACGGGTATTCTCCAAAACTTGTATCGCTACAGGGTATTGGATATAAAGAGATAATTATGGCTATTGAGGAAAAATGTGCTTTTAGCGAAGCAATAGAGAATATTAAGATGGGCACACGACATTTTGCAAAGCGTCAAACTACATGGTTTAATAAGACTGAAGGCTTGGTATGGGTAGAATACAGTAATACTAATACTTGGGCAATTATAAAATTATTGGCCGATGCCTTGAATAATGAACATTAATTTAGTAGAATTATGGCGAGGTAATGAGTTTATTTTATATTAGTTGTGT
>CAYUZC010000223.1:0-3949 GCA_964449525.1 uncultured Ruminiclostridium sp. | reverse complement strand
TCGGTATTCCCGTTGCCATAAGTGAAAGGCCGGTTTCAAGAGTTTCAACTGCGGCTATTTTATTGACTATCATAAATGCAATTACAAATCCATAGATAGCCTGTGTTGCCGGAAGTGCCTGTAAAATCATCGTTGGGGCAAATCTGCTGGGTTCTTCTGTAATAACACCGGCTGCTGCCTGTCCTGAAATACCGCAGGCTTTAGAAGAGCCTATTGCCGCAACCATAAATGCGATAACTGCACCAAAAAATGCCCATACTTTTGGGTTTAAGAATAAATCAACAAATTTTAAGTCCATAGTGAATTCCTCCTGATAATATTAATTATAATATCCCGGCTTTTGATCCGGAATTTAGAAGCGCTATTGATTCATAATCTACTACAACATATTTTGTCTTTGCTTTAAATGGGTCAAATGCTACTCCGCCACCTTCAACGTACTTTCCAAAGAATTCAAGGAACTGGAGTCTGCAGGAATGGACATATGCACTGAGAGTATTTAGTCCTATGTTTAGAGTATGACCAAAAAGTAGTATCACAGTGGCAAGGATAACTCTTACAACAATGAATCCTCCAAAGGATGTTGCCAAGGTATTTACTATATCACCGATGATAGCCGAGGCAAGTCCTAAAGCAAGGATTCTCGTATAGGAGAGACAATCGCTGAAAAAGCTCACTATATCATAAAGCCCGGGCAAACCACCGAAAATCTTTCCAAAGATATTCTTTGATTTTCTCCCACCGGTAAGCAGGACTAAAGCTATACCTATTACAAAAACCTTGTAGCCTGCCTGTACAATCGCGCTATCGCTAGAAAATGATACACCCGGTGCAAAGGGTAAAAGAATCATGATAAATCCGCTATACATTATAATAACAAAGCCGGCTTCACAAATAGCATCAAAAATCTGCCCTCTTCTTATAAGGTTCAACCCTTTCATAAAAATGCCAGTAAACATATGAATTATTCCAATTAAAATAGAATAGCTCATCATAAGCTCGGTTTGCTCAGTAGGAACAATCCAAAGAGCTGTTTTTGTCAAGGATGCTATACCAAACCAGCTACCAAAGAGGAATCCGGCTAATATAGTTGATAGGCCACTAAAAAATAAAAGCTTAATAAACTGTCTTGTTTTATCTTCCATACGAATTTTTTTCAAGGCAAAACCTGTAGCTAAAGCAATTATAAGTCCATACCCGCCGTCGCCCAACATAAGTCCAAAGATAAAAATATAGAACGGCAGTGTAATGGCTCTTGGATCTATCTCAAGGCTTGAAGGCATGCCATACATCTCAACAACCGGGTTGATTGCTTCAATGATTGGACCGTCTTTAAATAAAACAGGAAATTCCTCATCCTTAGCCGGTTCTTCAATGCTAACAGCACAGAAAAAGTGATTGTTTATATATTCCTCAACTCTTTCAGAATGTTTTGCTGGGAGCCAGCCATTTAACAAAAATGTTTTATTGGTTGAAAGCAGACGGCTTTTGGCTTCAGTCCTGATTTTTTTGGCTTGAAATGCATCCGAGATAATCTCCAAATCCTCTCTCTTTGTAGCCAACTCAATAATAAGAGCCCTTTTGTTCTCCCGCTCTTTTTCCAAACTTTTTAGACTGGCTTTTAACTTTTCTTTTCTTTCATGAGCAGTACCTTGTCCTTCTCGGATTGTTATACGATTCCATCCCCATGCTCTTAATAGCTCCATTATATCTGATTCGGAAGTCTTCATTCCGAAAACAACCGCATAATGGGTATCTTCATCACTTTTTGCTATTGACAGAGCTGATTCGGGAAACTCAACTTTCAGGTTTTCCTCAAAGGCTTTTAGGTTTGTCCTGCCAGGTAAACTACCTGTTTGTATAAATGTATAGCGTGTATCTGTAAGCTCCAAAGGCATGTCTAACTTAAGCCAAGGCTCAATTGAATCCAGCTGACTTCTTAGATTATTTTCTTCACTTTTTAATTTTGCTAAATCATCTTCGGCACTGTTAATTTGAGTCGCATAGCTCATTATCTCGTCACTTTTATTAATCCTCTTATCATAATCAACTTCGGATATAATGCGCCTAGCTGAAAGAAAGGGTTTTTTAATCGGGGCATAACGACTTAGAATATCTATTGCCCGCCCAAGTTCAGATATATTCTCATCTATTTTTGCTAAATCTGATACAACATTTAAATTGTACGCACTATCGCCAAGATTCTCTTCTGGTTCTTCCTGATCTATTTCTATAACTCCAAACTTCAATAGTGATTTCAATAAAGCGGATCGTTCCTTGGCAAGCCCCAGAACAGCGATTTTATTCATTTTTATCACTGCCACGACTAACTCACAATCCTTTCCACAATATATTCTGCTGCTTTATTAAGTCGCTCTTTGGATTTTAACCTAATCTGCTCCTGCGCCTTATCTTTGGAATCCACTTGCAAATTGGCTTCCTCTACAGCTTCATCTCTAGCTTTCTGGAGCAACTCTTCTGACAGTCTTTCGCCCTCAAATAGAGACTTTTCCAATATCTCGGAGGCCTTTTTTCTAGCCTCAGTCAATATAAGCAAGGCCTGCTGTTTTGCTTCATTCTCCAGTTTTGAAGCCTCTTCCTCACTTGCGATAATACCTAGAAGAATGGTATTCATTAGTACCCTCCTGCTTTAAATACTCGTTATACAGTTTCTACCACCATTTTTAGAATTATATAGCGCTTCATCTGCTTTTTTTATTACATCATAACCCGTTTTTAATAAGTCTGTTTTTTGGGCTAATCCTATACTAACTGTAATATTTATTTTCCCTTTACCTTTTGAATACTTTGTGGCCTTATCGGATTTTTCAATTGGTCTGTTATCAGATCTTACAATAAATGGTCTCCGTTCAATTGTCCTGCGTGTTCGCTCTAACTGAGTCGTCGTATCATTATAGCTCTTCCCTGTGAAAATTACAATGAATTCTTCCCCACCATAGCGAAATACCTTTGCCTTGCTTAAAGTTCTATTGAGAATAGATGCTACCATTTTTAAAACCTCATCCCCAATATCATGCCCATAACTGTCATTTACTTTCTTAAAAAAATCCAAATCTACCATTGCAATAGCATATTTTCGATTTCCAAGTTTTAACAGCTCTTGTTCAAGGGCTCTTCTGGATAAAACGCCGGTAAGAGGATCATAAAAGGCTAATGAGTATGAAACATCAAACATTGCAATTACTACAATAACAAAGATAGCAGAGGTGAAGATTGCAACCAGTAAAATCCTATTTGAAAAGTAGAAGGATATAATTGAGGTTATAAGAACGGATACATATATAAGGTCCATATATCGATTCTTAAGCAGATAACATGACAGCATAAGACCTACAACCAATATATATATAACCACAGCAGGCACTTTTATTCCTATATAGAACTTGGATATGCCCTGGGTAACAGGAGTACTTGATTTTATCTTAATATTTATAAAAACCCATAAAAGCTGAGCTGAAACAATTATAGCTTTGTTTATGCCATAGTTGCTGAAAATGCCTCTTTCTTTAGAAAAGCTAAGCCAAATAATATTTAAAGGAAAAAGTATGCTAAGCATGGTTACTGCTTCCACCAGCATAGGCATATGTCCCTGAGAAATACTTATAAAGATAAAGGAAATCAAAACAAAGCATACTAAATAAAACGAATTGCTATTCTGATACCAGACACTCATAAAGATAGCTAATAAGGCTATCACATAAGGAATAACCTTAATTAGGGATTGGGTAGCTTCGCTGGAAAACTCTGCCTTGACAGCCAGCGCCCAAGCAACCAATATTACTACTATTGGTGCTAATACTCCCACCACTTTACGCATTTATCCTGAGTACCTTCCTGATATATTTATATATATATACCTCTATTCTACATTTTGTTTAATATTTATGCAATATTTTGTGTATAAATATTAATTTATTCAATTTTTTCA
>CAYUZC010000222.1:0-3952 GCA_964449525.1 uncultured Ruminiclostridium sp. | reverse complement strand
TGGGGTGGAACAAAGTAAAATGAAATAGTTATGTGTTTCTGGCAGATAATCAGTTGGGTTATCTGCCGGTCTCGTTTGATTGGTAAGCGCTTACAAGATAAATGCTAATTTTGAGATAGCCCCTCTTTTAATATTAAAAGGGAGAATCTTTTGTGAGATTCTCCCTTTTTGTAAAGAGGAGGTAACAAACAATAAATATATTATTAACCCAGAATTTTTTTAAGATCTGCTTCCGGTGTGCTTATAGGTGTCAGACCAAATTTCTCTACCAGAACATTTAGAACAGTAGAAGAGAAGAAGGCTGGGAGAGAGGGTCCGATGTAGATATTCTTAATACCTAAAGCAAGTAGTGTCAGCAAGATGCATACAGCCTTTTGCTCGTACCATGAGAGCACCAAAGTAAGGGGAAGGTCATTAACACCGCAATCAAAGGCCTTTGCCAAAGCAAGAGCAACCTGGATTGCCGAGTATGCGTCATTACATTGCCCCATATCCATGATACGGGGTAATCCACCAATAGAACCGACATCTAAGTCATTAAAACGGAATTTTCCGCATGCAAGTGTTAGAATAACGGTATCTTTAGGTGATTGTGCTACAAAATCGGTATAATAGTTTCTTCCGGGCTTGGCGCCGTCACAGCCACCTACTAAGAAGAAGTGTTTAATATCTCCGGCTTTAACTGCATCTATAACCTTGTCAGCTACTCCTAAAACGGTATTTCTCGCAAAGCCTGTCATTAACTCGGTACCGCCGTTTATACCTGTCATAACCTTATCTTCTTCATATCCGCCCAATTGAAGAGCTTTTTCTATAACTGCAGAAAAGTCCTTTGTACCATCGGGTATGCTGTCAACATGAACAAGTCCGGGATAAGCAACTACTGCGGTTGTGAACACTCTGTCAGAGTAAGTATCCTTAGGAGGCATCAGACAGTTGGTTGTAAATAAAAATGCTCCGGGAACTTCTTTAAATTCCTTTTGCTGATTCTGCCATGCTGTTCCGAAGTTACCCTTTAAGTGCTTATACTTATTCAACTCCGGATATCCGTGAGCAGGAAGCATTTCACCATGAGTATAAATATTTATGCCTTTTCCTTCGGTCTGTTCAAGAAGCATTTTAAGATCAAGAAGATCATGACCGGTTACTACTATGAATGGGCCTTTTTCTACTATGGTTGTAACCTTGGTAGGTACGGGGTGACCATAGGTTGATGTATTAGCATCATCAAGAAGCTCCATACATCTTAGATTTATTATTCCGAATTCCATTAAAAGATTAAGCCACTCTTCAACTGAATACTCTTCTCCTAAAGCTCTCATGCCTTTATGGAACCAATCGTTAACTTCCTGATCCTCTTTGCCCAAATGGTATGCATGATATGCATAAGCAGCCATACCCCGCATGCCAATTAGTAAAGTAGAACGTAAGGAAACTATATCGGGATCGCCGACCCACAGAGCCTCAAAAGGTAGATTTTCGGCTCCTCCGAGCCGGCTTTTTTCATCTTCAATGCGCGATGTTAAAGCTTCAACAGAATCGGGATCAAAACTAACATTTGTTATAGTTGTGAAAAGACCTTCCATCATAAGAACATCAGCTTCCTTGGAAGATTTTTTCTCCGAAGCGCGGGCTAGTCCTACAAGAGCGCAGGTTAGTTCATCCTGTTTATTTGCTACAGTTTCATTTTTTCCGCATACACCTGCTTTTGTACAGCCTTTACCCCCGGCGGTTTGTTCACATTGGAAACAAAACATTGACATAAATAAGTACCTCTCTTTTCTTTATAATTTATCTTACTTTTTTTGTTAATTTAAACGATGAGAATAACTCATATAGTGTATTACCACAGTTTGAAGTATAATAAACTTTGAACTGTTAATCCTTTAAAATTTCACCGTCAGTAGTTACTGTAATAACGCCCCAAGGTATCATCTTTTCGCTTTTAATTAAAGCATTTTTAACAGCATTGGTAATACCGCCGCAGCAAGGTACTTCCATTCTCAGTACAGTAACACTCTTTATATTGTTATAGTGAAGGATTGCAGCTAATTTTTCAGAATAATCACCTTCATCAAGCTTAGGACAGCCGATAATGGTAATCTTGTTTTTCATAAAATCCTCGTGGATATTGGCATAAGCATACGCAGTGCAATCAGCGGCAACCAATAGATGCGCATTTGCAAAATATGGAGCCTGTGGAGAAACCAGCTTAATTTGACATGGCCATTGCCGAAGTTGTGATTCGGGCTTTTCATTATTATAACTTACAGAGACCTTAGATTCAGCAACAGCAGACTTCCTTTCAATTGCTCTTGCGTGAGAACCCGGACAGCCGCATCCCATAGGCTTAACATTTTCTGCAGGGCTTTCTTCCTCGGGCTTTTGTAGCTTTGCGTTCTCCATTTTAGCTTTAACTGCCTCTTCATCAAAGGCATCGGCTTCGCGTTCTTCAACTGTTATTGCTCCTGTAGGGCATTCGGGCAGACAAGCTCCTAAACCATCACAATAGGACTCAGAGATAAGCTTGGCCTTACCGTCGATTAATTGCAGAGCACCTTCATGGCAAGCATTAATACAAATCCCGCAGCCATTACATTTTCCCTCATCAATTTTTATAATATTTCTTTTCATTAAATTCCCCTCCACTTCTTAAATAGATGATTATATCGATTTACATATAATTTTTTATATAAGTATTAAATTCAAACAGACTTATTTAAACCTATTATAAATGATAATTTATCAACAATCGGTTGCCATGGCTACAAATTCTCCTTCTTGTTAAAAGAGTAAATAAATATTATGATAATGATATAGATTATCTGTGAATAAAGTAGGCAGGAAAAAACGGGGGGATATCATGATAAAATACCGTGAGGGTTATGAAATTGATTACATACGCCTCATAGAATTATTTGAAGAATCCAATCAGCAAGATATATCTGCAGAGTATATGAGACTTGTTAGCATGGTAGAAAGCTCGTCTCTTGTTGTGACTGCCTGGGATTTTGACTATATGATAGGCTTTGCCCACTTAACCTGTGATGAAGCTATTATTGGGAATATAAACAATGTAATGGTGGACAATGAATATAGGAATATGGGAATAGAAGAAGAACTTATTAACTTCATTATTTCATCTAATCCGCAAATCGGATGAGTATGCTTTAATTTTCAAACATAATGAATAAACATTTTATTGTGAGGATATAAAAATGCTGTTTCCGTTATCACTAATGTCATTATCTGTATCATTTATAATCATACTTATTTGTTGCTTTTTCATGGCAAAATACCGTCATATATATGATAAAATTAAGATACCTTTGGCAATCTTTACGGTATTAGCAGGGCTTATACTCTATATAATCGGTTATCTGCCGACTGATTCCAACGAACCGCTCTCAATTTTTTCTGTAGCCTTTATGGCTTTATTCAGCACCTGTAGAATTTTTATTATGGAAAGCGATTTCTCTGATTTGAATGAAATCGTAATAAATAATGGACTCTTTATTTTCTCCATTAGCATGGTACATATATTGGGCGCATTACTTACAATAATGACTATCTTGTCCGCATTTGGAATCAAATTTATATCTCGTTTAAAACTTATATTTGGGAATAGTCAAGAAACATATATTTTTCTTGGATTCAATGAGGCATCTTTAAATTTAATAAAGAGTCTGAGAGCAGGGGGAAAATCCCGATGTTATATTGTCGTTGAAAGTTTACAGGATGGGGAAGAGGACGGAGATCTTCTTTTAAAACTCAGAGAGGATCGTTTTATACTTATAGATACTGTTTGGCAAGACTTAATAAGTATGAAAAAGTTACACATTCCTAAAAGACTTTTCAACAGAGAACTTCATATATTTGCTTTGTCAATTGATGAAAGCAAAAATGCCAAGGTAATTCTTAAGCTTCTAAAGCATGCGCAGAAAAATAAAAT
>CAYUZC010000221.1:0-3964 GCA_964449525.1 uncultured Ruminiclostridium sp. | reverse complement strand
GCATTCATAGAAAAGCTTATATAGCTTACGTTGGATTTCCTATCAAGCACATACCATTCGGGTAATTCGAGTTCTTTGAGATCCTCTTCGGCATCTGTAATTTCTTTTGCCGCATCTGCTAACTCTTTTTCGACATCTGCTTTGGCTTCCAGATATTTGGATTCGCCGTCGGCAATTTCAATAAAGCCTTCCTCATAATCAATCTGACCTTCAGCCAGTTCCTCCTCTGCATCACGTATTTTCCGCCCGGCATCAGAAGTTTCCTTTTTTAGAGTTTCTTCAGCTTCGGTTATTTTAACAAGACCGTCATAGTATTCTTTCCACCCGTCATCAAGTTCTTTTCTGGCATCGGAGATTTCTTTATCTCCATCTTTGATTTCAAGCTTGGCATCCTCAAGCTCAATTCTTGCATTTTTAAGCTCATCCCTTGCGTCATCTAATTTTTGACGATTAATTTCCAGCTCTGTCTTAGCCTTTTCCAGTTCGACAATTCCCTCTTCATATCTTTTTTTACCCTCTTTAAGTTCCTCATGCCCACGACTAAAAGAAATCCAACCATTTGTTAATTGTGCCCGAGCATTTTCAAGACTGGCTTTGGCACTATTAAGCTGATAATAACTTTTTTTCAATGTATCTGAATCGGGGGGAAGTGAGGCCAAGGCCCTATTAAGTGGTTCAATATTATGCTTTTGTTTCTCATATTCCGCTTTTAATTGTGCAAGCTTAGCAGATGCTTCATCGATAGTTATGGCATCGGGCGTTACGGGAACGCTATTTTCTAAGGTAGATATATAGGCTTCCAACTCATTTGCTTCAGTTTGCAAAGCATTTATTGAATCAATCTGTAATTGCATATTTGACCTCATGTTTGTAAGGACATTTGTTACTGCTAGACTTATTTCTCCTGTAGTATCTTGCTCCATAGCCATAAATAGTTCTTGAGAGTTTGCAAAGCTCAATTTTCCTGCTGAAAGACCATTTAGAACCTGACTCATAAGCTGATCAAATTGATCTTTATTCGCATTATATTGTTTTAGACCATCCTGGTATTGATACTCCCCTGTCTGAAGGTTCTGCTGTGCATAGGCGAGGCTTCTCTCTGCGTCCGCGATCTTGTTTTTTGCCTCGGCGAGCTCTTTAACCCCATCCTCGTATTCAAGCTCGCCCTTTTTAAATTCTTTATCTGCCTTACTTATTTCCTCAATACCCTCAAGATATTCCAAATAGCCTTCATCATATTTCCGTTTACCGTCATCAAGCTCTGCGATTGCATCTGCAAGCTTTTTTTCTCCATCTTCTAACTCAACAAGTGCATCTTTTAGTTCCTGTTTTGCATCAGTGATTTCATTATTAGCATCAGAGGTCTCTCTTTTTAAAGTATTTTTCGCATCCGTAATTTCTTTTTTTCCATCCTCAATTTCTGCCTTTGCGTCTAAAAGTTCCTTCTTACCGTCTTCTATTTCAATCCAAGCGTTATTAAGCTCGGTTTCAGCTTCCTTTTTTCCATCCTCATATTCGATTTTCGCTTCCTCAATTTTATCATTAGCTTCAGAAAATACTTCTCTGTAGCGAATCTCCGAACGCGTGTAACCTAAGGTTTCAAGCTTCTCGACGACGTTATCTACCGTCGATTCATAATTTTCGGTAAAAGCGGTTATTTCGGAAGCACCTTCTACCGTAATTAAAAAATCAGTATAAACATCTAGGGCGTAATTGCTGTCAAAAACATAAATAATTGCACCTATTCGCCCGTCACCGATATTTGTCCTTTCTTTTTCGTAGGAAAAATAAAAGGGATTCGAAACTACTCCAACCACAGTGAATTCAATGTTTTTATAAGTATCCCCGATATTCTCAAAATCCTCGTTTTCGCTTGATATTTTGATGACTGAACCAAGCTCTATTTTGGATAAACTTCCTCCGGGTTGCTCAACAACACACTCGTTTTCTTTCTGAGGAATTCTTCCCTTTATTAGCTTTAACTGATTTATTCCTGAAGTGCTCTTCTCGAAGAATTGATAGGAAAGCCCATAAACTCTGGTAGGAAGAATTTCATTTACATCAATTTCGGTCAATATATCTGTGACATATGCCGGCATGATTTGTTTAACCTCTTCAATTTCGGAAACGGTTTTTAGGTCTGCATCTGTCAGGCCCATTGTAGCTTTGATAAAAATATCAGCCATATTATTGTCGTCATAATACCTGTCTACCGATGACTTCATATCGGGGGTAGTTGCAAGCAGGCCTGCAAGGAATCCGACACCAAGTGCGACAATAGCGAAAATTGCCGCAAAACGGCCAAAACTCCCTTTTATTTCTCGAACAATTGTTTTAATAAAGGTTTTTTTCACAAACTACCACTCAACCCTTTCAACCGGGACAGGAGCAGTATTAATAGAGGTTTTTGCAACTTTTCCGTTCTTAAAATGGATTACACGGTCGGCCATCTGGGTGATGGCTTGGTTATGTGTTATAACCACAACTGTTTTACCTGTTTCGCGGCAGTTGTCCTGCAAGAGCTTTAGAATACTCTTGCCTGTGTTGTAATCAAGGGCTCCTGTAGGTTCGTCACATAATAATAATTTAGGGTTCTTGGCAAGAGCTCTTGCGATTGAAACTCTCTGTTGCTCTCCGCCGGAGAGTTGTGCGGGAAAGTTGTAAATCCTGTCGGACAGCCCAACCTGCGCTAAGGCTTCCTTGGGGTCCATGGGATTATGACAAATTTCCGAAGCCAGCTCGACATTCTCGACAGCAGTTAAATTTTGTACAAGATTATAGAATTGAAAAACAAAACCTACATCATGTCTTCTATAGTTGGTAAGCTGCTTTTCATTTAATCCACTAATCTCTTTCTTATCGAGAAGGATTTTCCCTTCATCGCAGGAGTCCATACCTCCCAGCATATTTAGTACTGTGGTTTTACCGGCACCACTTGGGCCTACGATAACACAAAACTCTCCCTTTTCAATAGTAAAATTGACCTTGTCAGCAGCGAATATCTTTTGTTCGCCCATTGTATAGCATTTAGATACATCCTCAAATAAAACATAGTTGCTCAAAGCTGTCCCACCTTATTCTCCATAACTTCAATTGCACGCTCAATCAATCTATTCAGCTCAATAACATTATCTTCTCCTAAGCCTTCGATTAATACATCAAAATATCTCTCAACAATTCCCTGTTTAAGCTTTATATAAGCTTCACCCTCGGGAGTTATAAGTACACGCATTCGCCTTCTGTCGCCCTCAGACATTTCCATGGTGATATATCCTTTTTTGCGCAGAGAGGACAATGCAGCAGTAATTCTCGACCTTGTGACATGAAGTAAATCACTTAATAAAGATGGATTTGTTTCTCTGTCGGGACTCTGTAAAAGGCACCAGAGAATGTGCATTTCACCTTGAAGAAAAACTGCCAGGTTATTAAATACTTCCATTTCATACATCTTTGATAAGGATGTTACCAAAACAGATCTCAACTGAAAATTATCCACACTACGCCTCCTGGAAAATATTTCATAGGGTTAATAGTTAACATTATTTATTATAACCCGTATTAACTATTTTTACAATTGTTTTAATTTAAGTTGCAAAGAACCTAGCAATCAAGACAGTTAAAGATTGCTGAAAGGTACCCGGAACTTTTGTTGCTTTGTAATAAGAACTCAATACAATATGGAAACAAAATTAAATAATTCAAATAAAAACACCCCCAATTGATATGAAGTGAACCCCTTTCGTTCGTTTTTTTGTCTAACGAAAGGGGTCAGTTCAGATAACTGAGAGTATTTAATGTGCTTATTATTTTCAGTATTATACTTTGGTATAGGATTATACTCTTTGAAGCTCTTGAGTTTTATCCTTGATAATGTATTGAAATACCACAACGATTAATATCAGCAATATACCGAAAAAGTCAGTTGTTAAATTAGGATCAATCATACCGAGTCCTCCGATAATGG
>CAYUZC010000220.1:0-3998 GCA_964449525.1 uncultured Ruminiclostridium sp. | reverse complement strand
ATATGGCAATATGGTATTAACAGTGTAAAACAAGCCGATAAAAATTATAAGCAAAAACAGGCCTATTATATTGCACGCTCAGGTGCAGAAGCTTTTTCTACACACATTCTCAATGAGACCGATACTGCTTCCTTAAGCAATGATCTGAGTAAAGCTATGGACATTCCATCTTCACCTATTGATATAGGAGATGGAACCTGTACTATACTATTAAAGCGAAATGGAAGTAAAATAGAAATAGAAGCAACAGGAAATTACAAAGGGGAAACTGCCAAAGCTACATTGGAAATCAGAGAAGTTTTAGATACAGGCATGCCTTCTAATATATTTGATAATATTATTTTTTCAACCGGATCTATAACACTAAATGGAAATGTTGGTTTAAACGGAACACTTGAAGCAAATGGCGATGTTAATATTACCGAAGGGAATCCTTCTTATAAAGCTAATTCAACAAAGATTTATCCTACTGTTGTTTTCCCGGAAAACACTAGTGCTGATAAAGTAAATGTTGCGGGTGGGTCTATTGAACACATAAATGGGAATAAATCCTACGATGAAATCACTGTTGAGACAGATGGTATTTTGCAGATTAATCTTAGCGGTGGGGGAGACCTTATATTGGTTGCAAACAAAATTTACATTGAAGGAGAACTAAGAGTACAGGGCTCCGGAAGACTTTTGCTTTATGTTAAAGACTTAAGAACTGATAACAATAAAGGTTACATTAATATTTACAACCCCCTGCCAATTGATTCATTCATTGTGCTTATGCCCCAGAATGGATTTTATGATGTAAGCCGTTTTCATGGACTGCTTTATGCTCCCGGGGCACAAGTATTTATACAAGGTAGCAATGCTTTTACAGGTGCAATGGTTGCTGGCGATGTTGAAAATAACGGAAATACAGATGTTACGTATATAACTGATGCCGGGTTTATCACCCATTCAGATTTTGACGATGTGAAAACAACAAAAATAACAACAATACGTTATTATAAAGGACAATGGAAGTAGATTATATGAAAAAGAAGAAAAAATTTAAAAACGGTTTTTCTTTAATAGAGTTATTGGTATCAATTGCATTATTAACAATTATGGCAATTGGTTTTATGCCGCTTTTAACCAGTTCATATACAGGAATATTTTCATCCGGGGATAAAAACAAAGTTATTGACCAGGCTCAGAAAGAAATTGAACAACTTTTTAATACAGGCTCAGTTAAAGAAGAAGAATTGTCGGTTGTTTTTATTGACGTGGACACTATAGAGTTTAAAATACCCGGAGAATACATCAATATAGAAAAAACCTATGGCGACGGCAAATCAGTGACTTTTGATGTCTTTATACCTAAACGATATTAATACATAAGGAGCTGATTTTATGAAGAAAAAACATAATGTTTTAAATAAAGGATTCACATTAATCGAACTCTTGGTTACATTAACAATAATTACTATTGTTATTGCTCTTGGCTATCAGCTTCTGTTTTTCGGCGGAAACACGTTTGATAGAGGCGAGGAACGTTATGTAGCACAGGAAAATGCTCTGTTTGCTTCAAATTTTATAACAAAAGAGCTTAGAATGGCAAGCTCGGTGGAAATACTCTCAGAACTCCCGGATGTGTTTGATTCTAATAAAAGATACATATATCTTGAAGCGGGAATTTTGAAGCATAAAATGGGCAATGATACTGCCAAGGATGTTATAGGTGTTTTAAACAATAACGCCGACTTTTTGTTATTAAAATTCACGTCTGCAGTAAAATCCAGAACTGTCGATTTTACCATCGAAGCATCTAAAGACTCATACACTTACAGTACTGATTCAATGGTTGAAGCTTTAAATCTTCCAACAGACATATTTATTGATATATCAAGTCTTGATGAACCATATGAGGGTCCTGTTGTTTGTTATACCATAGGTGACAATGTTAAGCTGTTAACACTTTTCTCAATCAGAAAAGAGCACAATTCTGTTGATGAGTCTTATGATATTATTGATCCATCCTTAGATTTTACCTACTGGGTTCCCAGAGGTACTGTTTTGACAGATTTAATACCATATTTTGAATATGAGGGTATCTCAATTGCAGTTGATGGAAACATACAGCAATCGGGAATAACATCTCATAATTTCAACACCAACCCTGTTAAATACACTATTACTGCAAAGGACGGTTCAACTATAGAATATACTGCAAATATTAAAGAAAAACCGTTTGTATTACCTGAAGCTTTGCCTAATTTTGACGCTTATGATCCGGATACCGATTTAAAATCGGCGCCCTTTGCAAACACCATACTTAAAGGCAGATATTTATATATAGCCAATGGTAACGGAGATGAAGGAAGCTCTGCTTATCAGTGGATGTACTCTAATACAGAAGATGGAACCTATTATCCTATACCGGGAGCAACAAGCATTAATATTAAGCTTACAGATTATAACAAAAGATATACCGGGGCCGGAAAATGGCTGAAATTCTGTGTTACACCAAGGACAGCATCAGGCTTGAGCGGGTTATTAAGCTTAAGCTCCGCAAAACAAATTCTGCCTAAGGCTGAAGATCGATTTTGGAGAGATTTAATAAGCGATTTATACTTTATGTCAATGCCCGAGTCAGAACAACCCGAAGACTTTTCTCCTACAGTTATTAAAAGGACAGATTATGAAGTCGGTTCAAGTATGACACCCGATAAGGATAATTTAAACCTGAGACTTTCCGCAACTCCGGGTGATACGACAAAGTTTTCGGGCGGGGGGTCTCATTTGTATAAGCCCTTGATAGGAAGCGGTGATGATGAGGATTATTCATATGTTCCGGATATAAACAGCTTCTCTATAAAATTAAATGCACAGGTTCAAGGTGGCAGCGGATACGGGGTTTTGTTGTACGGTAAAATAAGAACTGACAGCGATGATAACAGGGAGGACGGATATATATTACAATACAATCCCGGACAGAACGGACTTTTGATAAGAAGAATAACAAACGGTCTGCATGACAGCTATAATGATTCTCAAATAGGTAAATGGTATATGACACATGGTGTTTCAAGAGCAGTCGGTACATGGTCTAACGATGAATACAATAATATGCTGTATGGACGGTATTATCCACAGGACATAAGAAACGCCGAGTTTTTATGGAAAAATACCACAAATGATATTGATTCAAAATATTCCAAATGGTTTGAACCCCATGATCTGGAGATTGTAGTACAAAGACAGCTTGACGGCAGTTTGATTTTTAAAGCGGCTATCATTGATAAAGACGGCAAAAAATCAAATGATATGTGGTTTGGTGATTTTGGTACATATACAATAGATTTATATAAAGAAAACGGGAAGCCTGATAATAAAACCCAAACCTATTACGGAAAAACATTACCGGCATATCCGGCTACGGCAAATGACAAAGATCTTGTTTTTGGTTTAAGAGCATGGAATAAGTATGATGCTTACGGCATAAACGAGTTTAATACACTGTTTAATAATCTTGAAATCGGAGAAGGGTTTGAAATGAATATAGTCAAATCCGAGTATATATCCGAAAACATGATTCGCGTAGAATTTGACAGTGAATTAGATGACCGAACAAGTAAGATTGATCTTGATAGAATAGAATATAATGGTCAATCGGGCAAGGTAGACAGAGTAGTTTTAAGCCAGAGCAACAAAAAAACTGCCATAATTGTACTCAAAGAAAATGTCAGTCAACAGATGCTTAATGGAACTCAAGCTTCTAACATTACAATCGAACGGGGAGGGATTCGCCATAAATATGCCGGAGATGTTAAAATTACTAACGGTAATAAACATTCCATAGCTAAGCTTGTTCAGAAGGTAGTAAGAATCAGTACCTCGGCAGGATATATAACCAAAGTCGGTACATATGCGGAAATTGTCGATAATCCATCCATAGCGGACTCGCAATGGGTAATGGTTCCGGGTTTGGCAGATCCCTTTGGTGTTTCGTTCCGTTTAAAGAGTGA
>CAYUZC010000219.1:0-4020 GCA_964449525.1 uncultured Ruminiclostridium sp. | reverse complement strand
CCTGCTGTAGAAGCGTGTGCTCTGTGAGCTGTTCCGAATGCGTCATTTACATAAACATCAGCAAGACTTGCAAGCTCTTTTGCAAAAGCCGGATCGTTTTTTGTCTCTTCCTTATGGAACCGGACATTTTCCAGCATAAGGATCTCGCCCTCTTTTAGTGACGCTGCTTTTGCTTTTGCGTCTTCGCCAATAACATCGGCAGCCAAAACAACTTCTTTGCCCAAAAGCTTGCTTAAATGTTCTGCTGTCGGTTTCATACTGAATTTTGCCTCAGGGCCGTTTTTCGGCCTTCCAAGATGAGATACCAGGATAAGCTTTCCTCCGTTATCAATTATATAACGAATGGTGGGAAGAGCACCCTGTATTCTCTTATCATCAGTTATATTCCCTTCTGCGTCCAGTGGAACGTTAAAATCAACACGTACAATAACTCGCTTTCCCTTGACGTCCATATCAGAAATAGTCATTTTATTTTTCATACTCATAAAAACACAACTCCTTAATATTCGGATAATAGTAAATTAGTATCTTTCAGCCGTATATATTTTACCTTATTTACATAATAGTTTTCAATAAAGATTAGAAATATATTAGTAAAATTACCCTAATCACATTAATATCCTATTATCTGTAATTAATATGTAAAGAGCGACCAATTGAGGCCGCTCTTAATTTTGGTTTTCACCATTTTAACACTAAATTTTAACTGGTGAGCAAAGCTCTTACTTATGGTCAACTGTAGCCATATAAGAAATGAGGTCAATAATCTTGTTTGAATAACCCCACTCATTATCATACCATGAAACTAACTTAACAAAGTTAGAATTCAAAGAGATACCGGCTTTAGCATCAAAGATAGAGGTACGTGCATCACTGATAAAATCAGAAGAAACAACTGCATCTTCGGTATAACCTAAAATACCCTTAAGTTCGTTTTCTGAAGCTTGTTTTAGAGCTGAACATATTTCTTCATAGGAAGCAGCTTTCTCTATACGGCAAGTAAGATCTACAACAGAAACATCTAGAGTAGGTACTCTGAATGCCATACCTGTAAGCTTTCCGTTAAGAGAAGGGATAACTTTACCAACTGCCTTAGCAGCGCCGGTGGATGAAGGAATAATGTTACCTGATGCTGCACGTCCACCTCTCCAGTCCTTCTTTGAAGGGCCGTCAACGGTCTTCTGTGTAGCTGTGGTAGCATGAACTGTGGTCATAAGACCTTCAACAATACCGAATTTATCATTGATAACCTTAGCAAGAGGAGCTAAGCAGTTTGTTGTACAAGAAGCATTGGAAACAACATTCATGTCAGTTGTATATTTGTCCTGGTTAACACCCATAACAAACATAGGAGCATCAGATGAAGGAGCAGAAATAACTACCTTCTTTGCTCCGCCCTGTAGGTGTACACTAGCTTTTTCTGTGGTTGTAAACAAGCCTGTAGACTCGATTACGTATTCTGCTCCGCAATCCTTCCACGGAATCTCTTCAGGCTTCATGCAAGCATAAATGTTTATTACTTCACCATTAACAACGAGTTTATCGCCTTTAACCTCAATTTCACCGTTAAATTGTCCGTGAACGGTGTCATACTTAAGCATATACTTCATGTAATCAAGATCGATAAACGGGTCATTAATTCCGACTACTCGTACATCAGGATTTGCCATTGCTGCTCTAAATGCTAGGCGGCCAATTCTACCAAACCCATTAATACCAACTTTTACATCCATAGTTTTTTACCTCCAAATTAATAATATATAGAATTGTTAACAAAATCACAAATTCCACATGCTATTCTATAATAAATAATTATTATTATCAAGGACTTTAGCAAAATTTGTTTTTTTCTCTTTGTCTCATACATTCATATATGAGCATCGATGCCGCAGCCGATGCGTTAAGTGACTCTGCTTTCCCTTTCATAGGGATCATAACAGTCATGTCTGCAAGCTCTAAAATATGTTCAGATAGGCCATTTCCTTCATTACCTATAATGATGGCTACATTTCCGGTCAAATCAGCCTGCCAGCAAGATAAAGCATCTCTTGTATGAGCAGCGACCAGACGAATATTTCTTGACCTTAGTTCATTCAAAAAACCATCAAAATCTTCTTCTATAATTATTGGAATATGAAAGAGCGATCCCATAGTCGACCTAATCACCTTAGGATTATATGGATCTGCGCTATCCTTTGATAAAATTACTGCGTCAAAACCACATGCATCGGCCGAGCGGATTATAGTACCTAAATTGCCGGGATCCTGAAGATTTTCAAGAACTATTACTTGTTTTACGCTACTAATAACATCTTTTTTATCGTATACAGGCAATTCTGCCACTGCCATAATTCCTTGCGGAGATTGTGTCTCACTAATACGGTGAAAAAGCGCATCGGAAACCTGTACTACTTTTATATTTGGCACATCTGAAAGAAATAATTCTGCTTTTAGAAGAAAGCTATCGGCTATAATATAATATCTGATCTCGGCTCCCGAATCCACCGCATCCTTGACAAGCCGGTAGCCCTCCAGCAAAATAGCTTGGGTGGTTATTCTACCTTTTTTATTGCTAAGGCTTCTTACCTCTTTTATAATTGGATTTGATATGGAGGTAATTATACTCTCATCAGCCATAGAATCCTCCGATATATGAATAAAGTCCCTTCACATTCTTGTGAGGGACTTATTAATCCGGCGGGAGTAATCCCCACCAAAAGATATCTATTTCACTTTTTCAACCAGCATTTTAAAACCTGTAGCATCGTTAACGGCCATATCAGCAAGTACTTTTCTATTCAAAGTAATACCAGCTTTTTTAAGAGCATTCATGAACTTGCTATAGGATAAACCGTTAATGCGAGCAGCAGCATTTATACGTGCAATCCAAAGCTTTCTGAATTCACGCTTCTTTTGCTTTCTGTCTCTGTATGCATAGCTCAACGATTTCATAACTGCTTCGTTAGCTGTTCTATATAGCTTGCTTTTTGCTCCGAAATAGCCTTTCGCAAGCTTGAGGACTTTATTATGCCTTGCGCGTGTGCGCATAGCGCCTTTTACTCGTGCCATTTTCTAACACCTCTCTTCTCTTTCTTATGCGTAGGGCAACATCCGCTTTATTATAGCAGCGTTAGCATCGGATGCAATCAGACTCCTTCGAAGCTGTCTTTTCCTTTTGGTTGACTTCTTCGTCAATATATGATTCTTATATCCCTGAGTTCTTTTTACTTTTCCGGTACCAGTAATTTTAAACCTTTTTTTAGAACCACTGTGGGTTTTGAGCTTTGTCATATTGCTAACCTCCCTCTATTTTTATTTTTTGTGAGGAACTAATATCATTGACATTGTTCTACCTTCCATAACGGGAAACCTGTCCACTTTCCCAAATTCCTTTACAGTATCAGCAAATTTGTTCATAACTTCTCGTCCCAGTGAAGAATATGCGATTTCACGTCCTCTAAAGCGAATTGAAATCTTAACCTTATCGCCTTCTTCAAGGAATTTTATGGCATTTTTTACCTTAAAACTGAAGTCATGATCTTCAATTTTAGCTGAGAGCCTGATCTCCTTCAATTCGATAACGGTCTGCTTTTTCTTAGCTTCTTTATCTCTCTTGTTCTGCTCATACAAAAACTTGCCATAGTCCATTATCTTGCAAACAGGTGGATTCGCATTGGGAGATATCTTCACCAGATCCAATTCCCTTTCGTTTGCTTTTAGCTGTGCTTCTCTTGCAGAGACAACACCAATCATGGTCCCGTCCGAATCAATCAAACGTACTTCTTTGTCACGAATCGCTGAATTGATCTGTACTTGGTCCTTACTAATATAAAACACCTCCGAATAATAAATAAACAGGTAAAGCTTATACTTCACCTGTTATGAACGTCAACATACGAATCTGCATCAGATAACGCTATTGACCCGTCAGCCTGCGCCGAACAAGGTGAGAAGCATTGCTTCTACTTGATTACCTTTAATACTATATATCATATAATAAATCATGTCAAGAAATATGGC
>CAYUZC010000218.1:0-4026 GCA_964449525.1 uncultured Ruminiclostridium sp. | reverse complement strand
GGGCGCGACTAGAAACAGGATGTTGGCATGGAGCGCTAAATCGCAGCAGGTACAGTCGCTCCTCTGTTTAACGCAAAAGATTCTTCACTCCGCTACGCTCCGCTCAGAATGACGGCGTTAGTGCGCATTATTCTTATGTTACGTGTGTAGCCTCCATCACAGAAAACAAAAGAATATTTCTGTCATACTCCATTACACAACTCCCTGTGCATACATTGCGGCGGCAATCTTCTTGAAACCTGCGATATTAGCTCCCAGCACAAGATTGTCGGGATCGCCGTATTCTGCTGCAGCTTCACTGGCATTTTTATAAATACTTTTCATAATGCCCTGTAGTTTTTCATCAACTTCTTCAAATGACCAGGATAGCCTTAAGCTGTTTTGCGACATTTCAAGACCTGAAGTGGCAACTCCACCTGCATTGGCAGCCTTAGCTGGAGCAAAAATAATCTTATTCTTCGAAAAGATCTCAATTGCTTCCGGAGTAGTAGGCATATTAGCGCCCTCGCCAACAGCGATACAACCGTTCTTTACGAGGTTTTCTGCATCCTCGGCATTGAGTTCGTTCTGAGTTGCGCAAGGTAAAGCGATATCACAGGGTATCGACCAGATTCCTCTGCTGCCCTCAGTATATTTGGCGTTAGGGTGATGCTTGATATAATCTGATATACGAGCTCGCTGAACTTCTTTTATAAGCTTGACTGTATCAAGATCAATTCCATTTTCATCATAAATATAGCCATTGGAATCATTAAGGGCAACAACCTTTGCACCGAGCTGCTGAGCTTTTTCTGCGGCATAAATCGCCACATTGCCGGAACCGGACGCTATTACAGTTTTACCTTCAAAGGAAAGACCTTTTGCCTTTAGCGCTTCATCCATAAAGTAGCAGAGCCCGTATCCTGTTGCCTGTGTACGTGCCAAGCTTCCACCAAAAGCGATTCCCTTACCTGTTAATACTCCCGTAAAATCATTTCGGAGTTTTTTATACATACCGAACATATAGCCGATTTCCCGGGCACCCACGCCGATATCCCCTGCAGGAACGTCGGTATCAGGTCCTATATGACGAGCAAGCTCAGATATAAAGCTCTGGCAAAAGCGCATTATTTCCATATCAGATTTTCCCTTTGGATCAAAATCCGAACCGCCCTTACCACCGCCCATAGGAAGTGTAGTAAGAGAGTTTTTAAAGCACTGCTCAAAACCTAAGAATTTGATTATTCCAAGGTTTACGGAAGGATGAAAGCGGAGCCCACCTTTATATGGTCCGATGGCGCTGTTAAACTGCACACGAAATCCACGGTTAACCTGGACAGTACCATTATCATCAACCCATGGCACACGAAACATAACCTGTCTTTCGGGTTCTACTAAACGGTCAAAAATACCGGCCTTGACATATTCGGGATGTTTTTCGGCAACAGGCTCCAAGGATTCGAGTACTTCCTTAACTGCCTGATGAAACTCATGTTCACCCGAATTGCGCTTTATTACTTGTTCATAAATACTGACTAATAATTTCATAACTAAACCTCCATTGAGAAAACATTCTTAATCTTATATAATATCCAGCAAATTGCAACATAATGTATTCGCACTTGCATTAAAATTTAGATAAATTACATAAAATTCAAATTTAATTTCATAATAAACACCGTTTATATTTGGATATATACCCCTGTATACATTTGCTAATAAGGATTAAATAGTTTTTAACAAACAGCAAAACAGGACTGTTTTAATTATAACAAAGGGAATGACTAAATGCAAGAAGTAAATACTAAAGTTGCATAAAAAGTGTAAAAAAAGCCTGCCCTATAATTAGAGCAGGCTATCATTTTAATCCCGAATAATAAATTATCTTAGCGTAGTAATAAAAAGTTACTTTTTACTTTTGATATACTCATCAATAGCCGTTGCTGCTTTTTTTCCGGCCCCCATAGCCAGAATTACAGTAGCGGCACCGGTTACTGCATCTCCACCTGCAAATACACCGTCTTTGCTTGTTTGACCGGTTTGTTCATCAGCGACAATGCATCCCCACTTATTTGTGGAAAGATCGGGAGTAGTGCTACGAATCAAAGGATTTGGAGATGTGCCGATAGACATAATAACAGTATCTACATCGACTACATGCTCACTGCCTTCTTTAGCAATTGGGCGACGTCGGCCTGAAGCGTCAGGTTCGCCTAATTCCATTTCCACACACTCAATTCCTTTAACCCAGCCCTTATCGTCGCCGAGAATTTGGGTAGGATTTGTAAGGACCTTAAATATAATCCCCTCTTGCTTGGCATGATGAACTTCCTCAAGACGGGCAGGCATTTCGGCCTCGGAACGTCTATAAATTATATAAACATTTTCTGCACCTAAACGCTTGGCACATCTTGCAGCATCCATAGCTACGTTTCCGCCTCCGACAACTGCTACGGCGTTTCCGTGCATAATTGGAGTTTCGGCACCTTCTTTGTATGCTTTCATAAGATTAATACGGGTCAAGAATTCATTGGCTGAATATACCCCGTTTAAGTTCTCACCGGGAATCTTCATAAAGGTCGGAAGTCCTGCACCCGAGCCGACAAATACAGCACTATAGCCTTCTTCAAACAGCTCAGCAATAGTAAGAACTTTTCCGATAACCATATTTGTCCGTATCTCAACACCTTGTTTTAACAGGCCGTCGATTTCTTTTTGTACGAGACTTTTTGGAAGCCTAAACTCGGGTATACCGTATACCAAAACACCTCCGGAAAGGTGGAAAGCCTCGAAGATTGTTATCTCATATCCCAGTTTAACTAAATCTCCGGCACAAGCTAAGCCGGCAGGGCCCGAACCTATAATAGCTACCTTTTTCCCGTTGCTTGGAACTTTCTCATAGGTTTTCTGGACATTCTTAATAGCCCAATCAGCTGCAAAACGTTCAAGGCGACCAATTGCGACCGACTCTCCTTTAATTGCTCGCACACATTTTTCTTCGCACTGGCTTTCCTGTGGGCAAACACGTCCGCAAACAGCCGGAAGACTATTAGTTTCAAGAATCTTATCATAAGCTTGCTCGAACTTACCCTCTGCAATAAGGGAAATAAATTCCGGGATTTTTACATTTACAGGACAACCGTTAACACAGGGCTTATGCTTGCAGTTTAGACAACGCTGTGCTTCTTCTATAGCCATTTCTTCTGTATAGCCCAGAGTAACTTCTTTAAAATTCCCGCTACGGACCTTAGGATCCTGTTCAGGAATCGGCACTTTTTTTAATGACATATTAGGCATTTGTTTTACCCTCCAGTCTACAATGATGTCTCTCAATTGATGCTTTTTCGCGGTCCTTATACATTGAAAGGCGTCGCATAAGCTCAGTAAAATCTACTTGGTGACCGTCAAAATCAGGTCCGTCAACACAAGCAAACTTAGTTTCTCCTCCAACAGTCACACGACAACCGCCACACATTCCGGTTCCGTCAATCATAATCGGATTTAGGCTTACAATAGTTTTGATACCATGGGGTCTGGTAACATCACATACCACCTTCATCATAATGGGCGGGCCTATTGCAATAACAACATCGTATTTGTTTCCTTCATCAAGTAACTTTTGCAGTATGTCCGATACAAAGCCCTTTGTTCCGTTTGAACCATCGTCAGTGGTGACGAATAATCTATCAGATACAGCTGCCATTTCTTTCTCAAGAACAATAATATCCTTACTTCTGAAGCCGGTTATTACATCTACTGAAACACCCATATTAAAAAGCTTTTTAGCCTGAGGATAAGCAATTGCAGTTCCTAAGCCTCCACCAATAACAGCGGCTTTTTTAACGCCTTCAAAATGGGACGCTACACCCAATGGGCCCACAAAGTCAACCAGTTTATCGCCTTCGTTCATTTGCCCAAGTAATTGTGTTGTAGCCCCAACTTCTTGGAATATTATTGTGATAGTTCCCTTTTCCCTATCATAATCGGCTATAGTGAATGGAATACGTTCACCATTTTCGTCCACACGAAGAATAATAAACTGACCGG
>CAYUZC010000217.1:0-4032 GCA_964449525.1 uncultured Ruminiclostridium sp. | reverse complement strand
GTTACTGAGAAGCTTATTCAAGGATATGATATAAATCCTGAAGCTGTAAGCATGGCTAATTATCACGCTAAACAAGCCGGAGTATCTGATATAATACATTTTCAGGTCAGGGATGTAAAAGAAATTTCATCAAAGGCTAAATACGGATTTATTGTTACTAATCCGCCATATGGGCAGAGGCTGGGGGAGAAAAAGGAAAACATCATGCTCTATCATGCCATGGGTGAGAGCTTTAAGAGGCTTCCAACCTGGTCTTTTTATATAATCAATGGTGAAACTGAGTTTGAAAAAGCCTTTGGAAGAGAGGCTGATAAAAATCGTAAGCTGTATAATGGAGGCCTTCTTTGCTATTATTATCAATACTTTGGGCCAAAGCCACCTCGGAGAGAAGAAAGTGATTCTATAGAATGAGATACCTCAACGGAGCCTTGTTTTAAAATATTGATATAGTATAATCTAACGGACTTTAAAATAGAAAATAGTAAATTTAAAAGGCGACCAATTGGTCGCCTTTAATTCACTTTCGCTATCAAATCTTGCCATTTTACTTAATCAGGATTACTGTTTCCTTCATCCCAATCTATGCCGTCCCAATTTTCCTGCTCAATAGGATCACCGATATCCTCAGACGAAGGCCCATCCGGAACACCTTCAGGCAGGTTTTCTTCCTCTATTGTTGGATCAATTGGAATATATTCTTCTACAATCGGAGGAATGAGAAAGCCGGAGTCATGAACAGTACAGAATTCCCCTTCCGGAATCTCATAAATACTATCGGCGGGATAGGGATCGTTCGGAAAAGCAGGTTTATACTCCACCGGTCTTTTAATGCCAACCTTTGGTACAAGTGTTTCGAAAGGACAATATTCTGTAGCGAGAAGGTGTCTCTTTTGGGCATCTTGTGAGGCCGTACATGCCTGGTATTCAACATGGACCTTACAAGTATCACTATAAGTAGGTTCTGTACCCTCTATAAAATATTCTTCACGGACTCTGCCACCACGAGGATCTTTTCTGCAAAGATCGGTGGCAATCTTGCCCGAATCAATACAAATTGTACGCTTTACGATATTAGGAGGCGTGTTTTCAAAAAACGGAACAGAAGGCAAACCTTCATGAATCTTATTCATTACAGCGTTCCATATAAGCAATGCATTGTCTTTTTCTTCTTTTTGTATTTCAACTGCTTTATCATAACCATACCAGCTTACGCCTACATAGTACGGGGTAAATCCGCAGAACCATTTGTCTTTGTCAGAGTCTGTAGTTCCTGTTTTGCCAGCGGAGGGAATAACTACCTTTTTATCTTCTGAGTCTTTATATTCTATTATGCCTTCAGGATAAGCAGTTCCCTTTGTAACAACGTCTTGCAGGATATCGTCCATAATAAAGACGGTTTGTTCCGAAAAGACCTGATTCCTTTCAGGTTTGACAGATATAATTGTTTTTCCGCTATTATCCTTGACCTCTGTAAAAAACATAGGCTTTGTATATATGCCTTTATTTGCAAAAGGGGTAAAGGCAGCAGCCATTTCAAGTGGGGTCATACCCTTGTTAAACCCACCCATGGCTATTGATAAGTATTGTTCATTCTGTCTGTCAATGCCGAGCTTATTTAGATAATCAAGCGCTGTGGGCAAACCTACATAATCTTTTAACAGCAGTGTTGCCACAACGTTTCGTGACTTAAACACACCTATGCGGGCAGTTGTTAAGCCATAATTTCTTTTCTCAACATTTCGAGGCCATTCTTGTTGGGGCTTATCGTGCAATAGATATTGTTTAACGTCATCAACTACTGTAGCAGCAGTTATAGCTTTACTGTCAATACCGGGACCATAAATCAAAATTGGCTTTATAGCAGATCCAGGAGGACGTTCAGCTTGAGTTGCACGATTGAACACGCTACCTTCTTTAGAACCGCGTCCACCGTAAACACCTTTAACAAAACCGTCTTTTCCTAAAACAGCCATAGCGGCTTGAGGCATTTCATCGGTGTATTTATTATCGTATAAAAACAGTTCAGGATTGGTAAAGACCTCATCCAAAGCATTCTGTATTTTGGGGTCCATACTTGTATAAATATGGAGGCCACTATTATAAATAATGTCCAGAGCAGCTTGCTCTGTATAGCCACTTATCTGCATAAGATAAGTTTTAAGATTCTTAATGACCTCATCAACAAAATATGACTGTTTACTGGTCTTCATTACTTTACCGGCTTCAGGATTATAATTAAAACTGATTTTTTCTTCGAGAGCCTCATCATACTCACTTTGAGTAATTTTCCCTTGTTCAAACATCAAACTGAGAGTCAGCTTGGTTCTGGCCAAATTAGCCTCTATGTTTTCATCACTTATGGGCATATATTTAGTAGGCCAATTAGTTATACCGGCTAGACTTGCACACTCTGCCAGGGATAAGGCGCGGACATCCTTGCCATAATAGCCCTTGGCAGCCGTTTCAATTCCATAGAAATTGCCACCCATGGGAATATTATTTAAATAGTAAGTTAGTATTTCGGGTTTTGTAAGAACTTTTTCAAGCTCTAAAGCCTGCCACTGTTCCTGAAGCTTACGGGGAATTGTTATATCATCTTGCTTTGTCAGGTTCTTAATGAGCTGTTGTGTTATGGTGCTACCACCTTCAATATCTACATCAGCTCCCAATAACTTTTTACCGTAAGTCAACACAGCACTACCGATTCGTCTAAAATCAATTCCCTTATGCTCATCAAAACGCTTATCTTCAACAGATACATATGCATTAATAAGCATTTTGGGAATCTCTTCATAGTCTATCCATACACGATTTTCTTCTCTTTTCAGTTCTGCTATAATATTTCCGTCGGCATCATATACGTAGGAATTAAAGCCCATAGTCTTAAATAGTTCTGCATCAACCATAGGAGTTGTCTTAATAATACCGTAAACGCCACCACCCAGTAAACCGGCTGTAGCACTACCCGCCACAAATAGTAGCGAAAAAACAATAGCGAGTGATATTATAAAAGCTTTTAAAGTTAGTGCCAATATGATTAAACCAGTACTTATTTTTTTCTTTGAAGTCGTAACAGGAACATTTGAATCCTTGCGACTTCCAAGGTTTCCGTCCATAAAGTATCCTCCTTATTTAAGGACAAACGATGATTATACAAGAATATATTATAGCACAAAATATCAACGTATAAAAGTTACCCGGTATCTTTGACTATTAGCAGATATATATAATATAATATTATTCGAAAATAGAGTATTATCAATACGCTTTTTTTCAAACAAAATTATAAGAATACCATTATAGGAAAAGCCAATACAATTAACACATTGAATGAACGGGGATTTTATTGCCCAGACAACAGAGGCGGAAAACTTTTCGTAAAGAAAAGGTTACTTTCTATATTGTTTTTGGAATAGGGGAAGGAACATTAATGGAAATAAGTATTGGAGAGATTATTAAAACAAAACGTGAGGAAAAAGGGTATAACTTAAGTCAATTTTCCAAGCTCATAGAAATATCTGCCGGATATCTTTCACAAATAGAAAATGGCAAGAAAACAAATCCGAAGCTTGATATAATATTAAGGATTATACATGAATTGGAAATTGATATTGAGATGCTATTGGGAATTGAAGCCACCGAAGATAATTATCTTTCACGGATTCCATCGTTGCTAAAGCTGACACTCGCGAAGGAGAGAAATTTAAAAACCCTGTCCGACCCGGACGTGGTAAGAAAGATTAATTCATTCTCTGATCGTGTTTTGGAGGCAAAATATATTTTAGAAAGCCCGGAACTCTATAGCTTGTTTTTGGAGGATATATCAATTCAAACAGAGAATACTCTAAAGAGATATATGGCATTACGGTACTTAATTTTAAAAAATAGTGTAAAAGATGAAAAATAAATCTTGACCGGGAGAGGCTTTATAAGTATAATATATCTTGTTCTGCGCTTGAAATAAAAGTGCAATAACTTTCCTCAATAGCTCAGTTGGTAGAGCATGCGGCTGTTAACCGCAGGGTCGTTGGT
>CAYUZC010000216.1:0-4035 GCA_964449525.1 uncultured Ruminiclostridium sp. | reverse complement strand
AGGGAAGCTATGACAATGGCTCTCCAAATACCACGGCTGATATAACAATTGCTGTAGACTTATCACTTACTACCGATACGAATTACTTAGCTGATGTAAAAGAACAAGTTAAGACACTTTTAGCTGATGTTAAAACCAGGGGCCTTGATTATAATTTGCGACTGGTTACTTTTGGCGGTTCAGCTGGTACTACAACAAAAAATTATGGTTATGGAGAAGAAAAAATAGATGAACTAATTACAGATGTAGGTATTCTTCATACAAATACAGATCCCACTAATACCAATAATTTTGCGGATGTAATAGGGCAAGTGGACGGTTATAGCTATGGAGAGAATGTTAATAAGTATCTAATGGTCTTCACAGACGAAAGTATTAATGGAGATGAAGGTGCTACGGATTCTGCTGTAATATCCGGGTATATCGACAGCTTGAATAGTAAAGGTGTGACGATGTCGGTTTCAACTACTAAACTTTCAGAAGCTTCGGAAACAAGCTGGGAATCAATTGTAGCTCAAACTGGAGGAAAGTACTATGATGCTTTAACAATACCTGTTCCGGTTGATGAACCTGATTTATCTGATCCGGATTATGAATCAAAATATGCGGAATATGTTAAATATATGGATTCAATTACAAAACTCATGCAGCAGGCATCATCTGATATTAATTCTGATGTAAATAGAAAAATGTCAACCGTATCAGATGATCTTAATATTATTTCATCAGTAAAAAAGCAGTTGAATGCTCTAATTAACATAATGGCAAGAGAGGTTAACAGGTTTCATCAATCGGGGAAAACTTTGTCTGGAGACAATGGAGGACTCTTTTTTGAAGCTATAGAGCCTAACCTGCCTATTGAGATGGGTAATATTAAAATCAGCGATACGCTGAAAGATTTAAACAATATCGCCGCTTCTACCAGTGATGCCAATGGTGATAATGAGATAGCGCTTACAATAGCGGGCCTAAGAAATAAAAATCTCATGACCGGTAATAAAAAAATCTTGAGCCTGGATACATACTATCAGAACATTATTCTGGATTTAGGCAACAAGGGTTATGAAGCAACGAATATGGTAGAGAGCTATAAAGACCTCGTCTCTCAGGCTGATGCTATACGCCAGTCAATAATGGGGGTTTCCCTTGATGAGGAAATGACTAATATGATTAAATTCAAATTTGCTTATAATGCTAACTCAAAAGTAATTGACGTTGTAAATCAGATGCTTGAAACAATCATGTTCAGAATGGGAGCATCGTAAAATATGGCCATAAAACTGCCGAAAGGTCAGGTGATTAAATGAATAATACTACATATATGGGAATGGAAATAGCAATGCGAGGCCTTTATTCTTCGCAACGTGCAATGGCGAATATTGCCCATAATATTGATAATACAAATACACCGGGGTATTCCAGACAGGTAACCAATCAATCTGCAGCTCGCCCGATACTTGTTGCAAACAGTGCGGGTATGCTTGGAATGGGTTCCGATGTGGTTAGTATAGACAGAGTCAGAGATACTTTTTTGGATGAAAAATACTGGAGCGAATCTCAATATCTTGGCGAGTGGAGCGTTAAAGCTACAATTATTGAAGATATGCAAACAATATATAATGAGCCTAGTAATAATGGGTATACAAAAATTATAAGTGATTTTTACAGCTCGCTTCAAACACTTACTACCGATCCGTCAAGTCTCTCGACCCGTGCTATGGTCAAAGAAAAAGGTGTCGCAGTTGCTAAATATTTTAACAGTGTTGCCACACATTTTGACCACCTGCAGGAGGATTATAATAATATGGTCAACGCAAAGGTGGAGGAAGTTAATAACCTTGCCGACCAAATAAAGGATCTAAATCTTCAAATATACCATTTTGAAGTTATGGGTAATAAGGCTAATGATCTAAGAGATAGCCGGGGACACCTTGTGGACAGGCTGTCTAAAATAGTTAATTGCAGTGCCTATGAGACTGAAACCGGATTAAAGCTTCCCAATGGTGAAAAAGAAACTCGTTTTGTCGTAACCATAAGCGGAAAGGCTTTGGTAGATCATGAGCAGTCAGTACACCTAAAGTGTGAGAGCAGGCCGACAAAGATTAATGAAGAGGATATAGAAAACCTATATGAAGTATCCTGGGCCGATGACAATAAGCTACAGTTAAAATCCGGAGAGCTAAAGGGTTATCTTGATATGCGAGACGGAAACGACGGAGAAATTGGTTCTAATGGGAAGAATACTCCAAATTGTAAGGGGATACCTTATTATCAAAGAAAAATGAACGAATTTGTAAGAACCTTTGCCATGTCGTTTAATGAGGGAATAATAGACAGTGATGGTGACGGTAATCTTGATAAAATAGACGGACATGTGGATGGTTATAAATTAGGCTCTGAGGCAGGTGATCCTCGCTCAGGGATTAGATTTTTTACTATGCTGGATAGCTATGGAGAGTATATGTCCAGTGAGGGTTTTGCATCAAAAATGGGGGTAACAGATACTTCTCCGATTGGAGCGTACGTTGCAGGATATAAAAATCTTACCGCACGAAATTTTTCCATCAGCTTTGATATTGAAGATAATCCAAGCGAGAATATATCAGCTTCGTCCTCACCCGGAGAAGTCGGAAACAACGAGAATATCAATAAGCTGCTTGAGATGCGTCATAATACTTATATGTTTATGGAAGGTGCTCCTGAGGATTTCATCAAGACGGTTATTTCCTCAATGGGTGTAGACGGTCAGCAATACGAGCAATATCTGGATGTTCAGGAAGGCATAACAAATCAATTAGAGAACAGAAGACATTCGATATCAGGGGTTTCTTTGAATGAAGAGATGGCGAACCTTGTTAAGCATCAACAGATATACGGTGCAGCAGCTGCTATGATTCAATCCTTCAGCGAAATATTGGATATACTTGTTAACCGTTTAGGAATATAAACAAAAAAAGGTGACATTTCTCAGCAAGGATGACCCACAGAGCAGAGATGTGTCCCCATCAAGTAACCATCAAACAGGAGGTAAACACTATGCGAATCACAAACAATATGCTAATCAATAATATGATGCAAAGCCTGTCAGGTAATTTGACAAGAACTCAGAAATATTATAATCAGCTGGCGACAGGAAAGAAAATCAGTCTACCTTCGGATGATCCTATTGTTGCGGCAAAAGCGCTGAAGCTTCGCACAGATGTATCTGAAATAGCCCAATATAAAAGTAATACAGATGATGCTACGGCCTGGATGGATATTACGGAAGCAACAATGGGCCAAATGACCGATATTGTCCATAGAATGAAGGAAATTACAAATCAGGCCGCTAACGGGACAAACACGCCCGACGACTTACAAAAGATTAAAGAGGAAGCATCACAGCTCAAAACCCAGTTAATAAGTCTTGGCAATGCAACCTATGCAGGAAGATACATCTTTTCGGGATTTAAAACCGATAAGCCCTTATTAAAAGATGACGGAACATATAATATTGATGTAGGTGATGAAAAGATAAGGTTCGAGATTGGTATTGGAGATGATATCAATATAAATGTGCCGGGGGGCGATTTATTTAACAGGAGCATAGAAGAGGCTACAGCCGGTGAAACAAGTGAATTTGTTGGTACCTTTGATAAGGTTTTAGAAGCTATGGAGGATGACAATAAATCTGAACTTTCAAGTCTCTTAGGTGATTTAGACGATGAGCTGGGTAATGTTTTACGTGTAAGGGCAGGCTTAGGTGCGCGTATGAACCGTGTTGAATTAACAGCAAACCGTCTTGATGATGATAATGTCAATTTTACAAAGCTTATGAGTAAAAATGAAGATGTGGACATAGCAGAGGCAATAATGAAATTACAGAATGAAGAAAATGTTTATAAAGCATCATTATCAACGGGAGCTCGTGTAATCCAACCTTCTTTGGTGGATTTTCTAAGTTAAGATAAAATAACGGAGGTTTTTATTATGCAGTTGGAAACAGCACATTTCGGAGTAATCAATATTGAAGAAGAGGATGTTATTTATTTTCCC
>CAYUZC010000215.1:0-4042 GCA_964449525.1 uncultured Ruminiclostridium sp. | reverse complement strand
TTCCTCGTACGAGGCTTTTCAGCACTTCGTCCGCGACCATCCGACCTACTCATTTTATCTGTATCACGTTATTTTATAATAATAATTATTTATAGTCAATTGTAAAAAAATGAAATAAAGCCGTATGCTGTTGTCATTAACCCATTCTATTGCATTAGTTATAGTATCATATTCCTCTGATTGGTACAAAAAAAGCAGTTAAAACTGCTTTTTTTATAACCCATACCAAATCTATCAAAGAGTAGTATTTACTTATTATCTTGTAGTCTGCTTTGCAACCAGACTGCTTGCTCCATACTTTTCTCTAAGCTTCGGCTTTTCAATCTTTCCTGTTGGATTACGCGGAACCTTGTCAAAAATGATTTCCCTAGGGCGTTTATATCTGGGTAAGGAAATACAGAAATCATCAATATCCGCTTTGGTGCATGTAAATCCCGGTTTAAGTTCAATAATAGCAGCTGCTATCTCCCCAAGCCGAGGTTCGGACAGGCCTATTACCGCAACATCCTTAATAGCCTCATGAGCACGGAGAAAATCCTCGATCTGTACAGGATATAGATTCTCACCGCCGCTTATAATAACGTCTTTCTTCCTGTCAACCAGATAAATAAATCCATCTTCATCCATTTTGGCCATATCACCTGTAAAAAGCCAGCCATCCTTCAATACGGCTGCGGTTGCAGGAGGGTCATTATAATAACACTTCATAAGTCCGGGGCCTTTAACACAAAGTTCCCCAACTTCTCCTTGTGATACTATATCAGCCTTTTCATCAACAATTTTTACTTCCCATTCATATCCGGGTATGCCTATTGCTCCTACTTTATGGATGTTTTCCACTCCCAAATGTACACACCCCGGGCCTATAGACTCGCTAAGGCCATAATTCGTATCATATGAATGATGCGGAAAGTACTTCTTCCAGCGACGAATAAGGCTTGGAGGAACCGGTTGAGCGCCAATATGCATAAGCCTCCATTGGGAGAGCTCATAATCTTCAAGTTTAACTTCTCCACTTTCAATAGCATCCAAGATATCCTGTGCCCACGGAACTAAAAGCCATACAATAGTTATTTTTTCTTCAGATACTGTCCTCAATATCCAATCCGGCTTAATTCCTCTCAAAATAACAGCTTTGCTACCGGCTAAAAGACTTCCGAACCAATGCATTTTCGCGCCGGTATGGTACAGAGGCGGAATACAAAGAAAATTATCCTCTCTTGTTTGTCCATGATGATTAGCCTCTGTTTCGCATGCTGACATCAGACTTCTGTGATTATGTAAAATGGCCTTTGGAAAGCCTGTTGTGCCGGATGAGAAATAAATTGCGGCATCGTCTTCATCAGTTAATTTTATATCAGGGGCATTAGAAGAATAATTTGCGGTAAGGCGGTCATAGCTCTCAGCAAATGAAGGACGGCCTTCTCCTGCAAACAATAATGTTTTTATCTTTGGAATCTGATCGTAGACAGCTTCTAAACGTCCTATAAATTCAGGACCGAATATTAAGGCTGTTGCATCAGATAACCCCAGACAATATTTGATTTCCTCGGCTGTATAGCGAAAATTTAGCGGAACCGCTATAGCCCCGGATTTTAAAACTCCGAAATAAATAGGAAGCCATTCAAGGCAGTTCATTAATAGAATAGCAACCTTATCACCTTTTTTTATTCCTCTTTTAATCAGGAAATTTGCGAACCTATTGGCCTTTTCCTCGAAAACTCGCCAGGTCATTTCTCTTCGGTATTCCCCTGCCGGATTGTTTTCGATAAGCTCATATTCACGCCAGATAACTTTGTGACTATTTTGCAAATCCAAATTGATTTCAGTAAGACATGTCTCTTGCCCGTATAATTCAGAATTACGGGTTAGCAATTCGGTAATTGGCATTTTCGTATCCTCCCATTCTACAAATAACAAAAAATATAGTATAAAAATCCATACTACTTAGTAACTACTAATGATTATTATAAGATTATATATTTTTTTAATCAACCGCTTTTTAAATAATTTTTTATAGATAATATTTTATCAGAATAACAGGAATATTTCTTGCTAAGGAAAAGCATTAATATTTTCAAAAAAACTGCCCTGAAAACAACATAAGTTTTCGGGCAGTTCACCTTTTTTTATTCAGTTTCAGCGACCATATCAATTCTTCTTATGAATCTCAACCCAAGTTTCGAAGGATTCCATAATACTCTTTAGGTATTCCAGAATCGATTCGTCCTTTATATTACCTGAATCATCCATAAGTTTTGCAATATTCCCTATATAAGCTTCGGGTTGCTGCATAGTCGGAACATTTAAGAAAACAAGAGTTTGCCGTATTTGATGGTTCGCCCCAAACCCTCCAAGTGCGCCGGGTGACACGCTGATAACTGCTCCCGGTTTTCCGTCCCATACACTTTCTCCATAAGGCCTTGAACCCACATCCAGAGCATTTTTTAACACAGCGGGCACAGACCTGTTATACTCGGGAGTTATAAATAGAAAACCATCATACTTTTTCATAATTTCACGAAATTCATTATATTCAGAAGGGGGATTACCTTCATCATCATAATCCTGATTATATAAGGCAAGATTCCCTATTTCAATACTCTCCAGCTCAATGTTTTTCGGTGAAAGCTCTTTTAATGTCTTAAATAGTTTTTTTGAAAAAGACTCCTTGCGAAGACTTCCAACTATTACTCCTATTTTCCTTAACAATATTAACACCATCCTCTATTTTAAATTCTTTATTATGATTTACCCAAAATATTAATTTTTATAGCATCAGATCATTCATAAAACACATTATTTTTTATGCATTAGTTGGGCTTATGTTATAATATTCTCACCCGTTTACAGAATCATAGATTCTGAACGGGTACCCGAGAACATTGAAACATTAAGCAGCTACCGCCTGTATAACAGGCGGATATCCCGTCTTGTGACGGCTCATGGTAATAGAATTACCATGGCTGGACTTATGTTATAATAAAAGCAATTCATTTTAGGAGATTGATGAAAATGGGATATGGGTTTTCAATCAAAATGAAATATAAGACATCAGATGTTATTGTTTTTCTTATTAATATATTGGCTTTAATTCTCGGAATAGTATATATTATATTTCGCTCAGCCAGCATGTATTGGAATTTTTACGGAATATATATGCTGATCGTCCTTACTTGTAATATTATTTATGCTTTCTTTGATTTAAAATATGATTTTAAAGGTTATTTATATCTTGCTCTATCGACTCTATTCATGCTGTTAATTCCAATTTTAAATTTATTAGTATCTTTTTTACCGACACATCAAACCTCGCGAAGTATAATTTCTTGTATAGTTATTTTGTCGTTATTTTTCTTTTCAGGATTCATTGCTGCTTTAAATATGTTTAAGAGAAAAAATGATGTAGAATTGCTTCTTCTTAGGATTTCGGAGAAATATGAAACTGCTTCTGTAAAAAGAAAAAGAATGCGGTTTGTTATATTATTATTTCTTCATCTTTTCCTCATAATAGGAATTCTTGTAGTATGTAAACTACTAATAATTAATGGGATTTGGAAAACCGATGTATTTATTTCTACCTTTGCAATGTTTTATGCCTTTGCATTCTTAAGTTTAGGAGTACTTATAATTAAGATGCTTAATAGAAAAAAAATCTTTATTAAGATAATATATCTATTAATAAGTCTGTCTATTTTTATTGGTTGCCTGATTCCTGCAATATCAATTCCGGTTCTTATGAAGGAGGCCGATTTTAGCTATAGCAATGCTTTCGGTGAGGAATATAAAAATTTTCTTAATTATGATAATTCGTATGTCCGTAAAGCAAAATTTTCAATTCCCGAATACTTTTTCGGCACCATCTCCAGTGACTATACAGTGAGAAGTAATATTCCCTTCTATTCCGGGACCGAAGGTATTGATGAAGATTTAAAGCTTTATTTTGACGTATATTCATCAGTCGAGGATGGAGATATGCTCCCGGGTGGAAACTCGGTTTTAATAAGAATCCATGGCGGAGAGTGGAAATATGGTGATAAGG
>CAYUZC010000214.1:0-4050 GCA_964449525.1 uncultured Ruminiclostridium sp. | reverse complement strand
ATACCTATTACAATCAGCACATCTGAGTTTTCTCTGATGCTTTGCGCCGCTTTAATAATACGACCGAATTCTTCACGATCATAGTCATTCGGAAGCTCTACCCAACCGGTATAATCATTACCTGGTCCTGTCTTGCCCTGTAACATATCACGAGCACTGTTTATCTGATTTTCTAAATAGTTTATTTCATTTTCATTTATAAATCCTAGTGCTTTCTTGTAATCAAATGTGATTTTTGCCATTACTACGTCTCCTTATCGCTAAAAATTCCATATTTTTTCTAAAATATTGTATCACGTTTCTAAAGTATTTGCACATTGGTTTTCAAATTTTTGGTATAGTTTTCTAAACAATCGTTTGGTGGCATATAAAGGTCTGATTTCTAACAAATACGCCAATTTTTCGCCCTTGGGAGTATAGCATTTTATTCTCTCAAGGGTTATACTTTGTACGTCTGGACATGGTGTAATTTAATAACTAAGGAGGGTCTAACATGTATTTTATAGGTATAGTAATTTTTCTTGCTTTTATACTTCTTCTAAGCTCTTTTACTTCTGGTTTAATGGCCTTTGCAAATTTTCCAAGCCTAATTGTAATACTAGCCTTAACCATTCCAACATTAATGGCATCCGGTCTATTACCTGATTTTTTTAAGGGCTTCAAGTTAATGGGCCAAAAGGTTAATTATTATTCAAAACTAGACCTCGAGCGTATTTTAGAAGCCAATAATTTAGCTGTCAAGGCATTTTTATTGTCCGGTACAATCGGACTGATTTTAGGCTTTGTAGGAGTATTGAGAAACCTTGCCAATCCAGCGGAACTCGGGCCAAACCTGGCTTTGTCACTGCTTACTATTCTTTATTCATTAATATGCACAGCACTCATTTTGCCAATTAAGTCAAGAGTCAAGACTATAATAAAAACCATGGAATAGGAGTTGCTCAATGAAAAGGCGTTTTCGGCTCTTGCTTGGGTTAATACTTTACATATTGTTATTAGGCATACTTATGCAATTTAACTGGATGGAAATACTCAGACCGATCCCTTTAATTTCTGTTGTTGCAGGGATATTTATTCTTACATTATCACAGTATAAAAAAGGTATGACAAAAGAGGATGTCCTTAGCCTTGCACAGTGGAACGCTTTTTTTGCAGGGCTGCTAATATCGCTTTTATCGGTTTTGCCGGTGGTTTCCTCTGAATTATATTCTTTAGACATTAAACTACTGGCTGAAAATCTTATCCCTTTAATTTACGGAAGTATTTTTTATTTGATTATAGACTTATATCACAAGCAAAATGAAGATTCATCAGTTTCCGAAAAAGACAGAGATTCAAATAGTATTATTAATGCTTTTACACCCCACGTGGCAAATCCCATACTTCTCAGTAAGGGTTTTTCATCTCGGGAATGCCACGTAGCGCTAAAAATGATGGAAGGCATCTCAAATAAAGAAATTGCACAGCAATTGTTTATAACCGAGTCAACAGTTAAAAAGCATATTCAAAACATGTTTAAGAAATGCGACGCTACCGATCGGCATAGCTTTATATCTCTCTATCTAGCTTGGGTTAATGAATCCCAGAGTGATTGAAATAATCTCATAGAAGAATCTATAAAACGAGGACGGTAGTAGCCCGTCCTCGTTTTTTATTACTATTAAGTTTTGAAAGCTTATCAGTAAAATTTCATTCATACAGCCTTCAGTATTAAGCGATGGGATGAACTCTGTTTTCATAGTCCACCATATCAGGATCAATTTTGTACTTTTCTGCCTTGCGGTACTCGAAGAACTTTGCTGCAACCTGCGGGAACATTGCGTATGTCAATACATCCTCATCCTGTTCGATATATTCGGCTGCTTCTTTTCGGATTTTATCCAGCTCGTTAGGAATTAAATCAGCAGGTCTGCAAGTAATACGTTCATCGTCACCAATAATTTTCTTTACCATATCGTCATTGATAGGAGCCGGTGTTTTTCCGTACTCTCCCTTAACAACGGCCTTGGTTTCCTTAGGTATCATCTTATAGCGTTCACCCATAACGACATTCAAAACTGCCTGTGTACCAACTATTTGGCTGGTAGGTGTAACCAACGGAGGATATCCTAAGTCTTCCCTTACTTTTGGCACTTCCTGCAGAACATCTAAAAGTTGGTCCTCTTTTCCGGCCTGCTTAAGCTGTGAAACAAGGTTTGAAAGCATTCCTCCGGGAACCTGATAAATCAGTGCATTAACATCTACGCCCATAACCTTTGTATTGAGCAAACCGCTTGCAAGGTATCTCTCACGTAGTACCGTAAAGTAAGAAGCAATTTCACTTAAAAGATTCATATCATAACCGGTATCATAGGGAGTACCTTTGAGTGTAGCCACCAACGGCTCTTCCGGGGGCTGAGAAGTTCCCATTGCTAATGGAGACATTGCACAGTCGACAACATCAACACCGGCCTCAATGCCCTTTAGATACGTCATAGAACCAACACCGCTGGTATAGTGGGTATGCAACTGAATAGGAACCTTAACATTCTCTTTTAAAGCCTTAACCAGCTCATAGGATTGGTAAGGAACTAAAAGACCTGCCATATCCTTAATACAGATTGAATCAGCGCCCATATCAACAAAGGTTTTTGCATCCTTTACAAACTGTTCAAGGCTGTGGAATGGGCTGACTGTATATGAAAACGCTGCTTGAGCATGTCCGCCCTCTTTTTTACAAGCCTTCATTGCTCTTTCCATGTTTCTTGGGTCATTTAAAGCATCAAAAATACGGATAATATCTATACCATTAGCCACTGCCTTATGAACAAAATAGTCGACAACGTCATCCGCATAATGCTTGTATCCTAATAAATTTTGCGCTCTTAAAAGCATTTGCAGCTTAGTATTCTTTGCTTTCCCTCTGATTTTTCTAAGTCTCTCCCAGGGATCTTCATTTAAAAATCTAACACTGGCATCAAAAGTTGCTCCGCCCCAACATTCTAAAGATTGGTAACCAACCTTATCCATCAATTCAACAATGGGCAGTATATCATCTGTAGTCATTCTTGTAGCTATGAGGGATTGATGCGCGTCTCTCAAGCTTGTATCTGTAATTTTTATTCCCATAACTTAATAAGCCCTCCCTCTTAAATTAATTCAATGTCAACATGACATCTCCGCTGTTAACCTGTTGTCCTTTGGTTACGTTAACCGAAGCAACAGTAGCATCCTGAGGTGAGAGTATTTCGTTTTCCATTTTCATGGCTTCCAAAACAATAACCAAGGTGCCTTTATTAACTGCATCTCCAGCCTTTACCTTAATATCCAGAATAGTACCCGGCATAGGGGCTGAGATTTTTACAGCGCCCTCTGCCCCGTTTGATACCGGTGCTGCTGGAGCGGTAGCTACTGTAGGAGCTGCAGGTACCGGTGCGGGAGCTACAGGTGCAGAAGCCACTGTTTGAACAGGTCTAACTGCAGAAGGCACACTTACTGGTGTTCCGCCTACTTCTTCTACTTCAACTTCGTAACTATTTCCATTAACATTTACAACAAACTTTCTCATATTCATAATCCTCCAATGCTTTAACTGTATTGTTATTATTGCTTATAGCGGTATATTTCCATGTTTTTTTGAAGGTCTGGTCTCACGTTTTGATGCCAGCATATCCAAAGCACTTGCTATATGCTGACGGGTTGTTGCTGGTTCAATTACATCATCAATATATCCCCTCGAAGCAGCAATATAAGGATTGGAGAACTTATCGCGGTACTCCTGAATCTTCTGCTTTCTGAATTCGATAGGATCTTGAGCTTCACCAATTTCCTTTTTAAATATAATATTAGCAGCTCCGTCAGGCCCCATGACAGCTATTTCTGCTGTAGGCCATGCCATAACCATATCAGCGCCCAGATGCTTGCTGTTCATGGCTATATAAGCGCCACCGTAAGCTTTTCTAACTATAATATTTATTTTTGGAACCGTAGCCTCCGAAAAAGCATACAACAGCTTTGCGCCATGACGGATTATTCCATTATGTTCTTGTTTTACTCCGGGTAGATATCCGG
>CAYUZC010000213.1:0-4073 GCA_964449525.1 uncultured Ruminiclostridium sp. | reverse complement strand
GTAGATGTGGCTTTTGGCAAAGGCTTTTGGCAATTATCACTTTTTTCTTCTGACCTTCACTAAATTCAGACATATCCTTTTCAAACTGCACTCTTGAGAAATCCAGCTTACGCAATATTGCTTTAAAAAGGCTTTCATCAATTGCATTTTCTCTGGCATACCCGGCCAGATCTCCTTTTAAAAATGAAGTATCCTGAGGCACATATGAGATTAGCAATTGATTTGCTTTGTAAAAATCTCCTGAATAATTCACACTTTCACCACAAATCAGCTTTATAATACTTGTTTTCCCTGAACCGTTTTTTCCTTGCAAAGAAATTCTATCACCCTGTTCAATATTAAAGCTGATATCGTTACAAGCTGTCTTACTCTCATAATAAATAGAGACATCATCAAAGGTAATCAGCCTCTTTGAATGGAATAGTTGTTGTGAAATCTTAAGGGGTTCCTCGCTCTCAATATTTTTCAATAGCTTTGATTTTTCTTCTATAGCCGTTTGTTGTCTTGTTTCTATGTTTTTGGAGCGTTTCATCATTTTCGCCGCTTTGTGACCGATGTAACCTTTATCAGGTTTAATTCCCGAATCTAATGACCCAAATTTTGTCTTTTCAACAACATTTGACCACTGTGATGTTCGCTTTGAGGCCTGGGTTAATCTGTTTATATCTCTTTTCAGCTTTGAATTTTGAGCAAATTCATAATTGTCCTGTAACTTCTTATTTGCCCACCATGATGAAAAATTACCCTTCTGAATATCAATATTTGTTTTGTTTATCGAAAGAATATGATCAATACAGTTATCCAAAAATTCTCTGTCATGGGACACAAGTATAAACCCTCTTTTCCCCTTTAAATAATTACTCACAATTTTTCTTGCATTTATATCAAGATGATTTGTAGGCTCATCAATTAGCAGGAAGCTATTCTCCTTCAAAAACAAAATAGCGAGTAAAATCTTGGTTTGTTCACCGTTACTCAAGCTACTAAAGCGACGATAGAGTACCTCCTCCGAAATTTCAAGCAACGACAGTTCCTTTAAGAGCTCCCATTGCTGATATCCAGAATAAACTGCGTTTATTATATCAATTGTATCAACATTTTTATTATTGACCGTATACGGGAAATATTCAAAGTTTATACTGGCCGTGATGCTTCCGCTATACTCATATTTTCCGACTAAAAGATGTAGAAATGTTGTTTTTCCCCTGCCGTTTCTCCCCGTAAAGCCAAGCTTCCAATCAGTGTCAATCTGAAATGATATGTCTTCAAAAACATTATCGTAGCTGCCATCATATGCAAATGTTAGGTTTGATATATTAATAAGCGACATCGTATATCCCTCCATAATTCGTAATAAAACATGAGCTGCAAGGAAGTTAATCCCGCAGCTCATAAAATACAACAAAACCAAACCGGCTAAGGTTGGAAAAGGATATATTTTTTGAGTGAAAAGATCAGACTACTTCCTTGCATGTGTATAAGCATTAGAAAAAGCATTGATTGCTTTGTAAAAATATTATGCTTTAACATATTAGCAAGTATAATCAAACATCTTTCCAACTCCAATTCTTCGTTAATTAAAATAAGTATACATTATTATAGGGAAAAAGTAAATTAACATCTTAATTATCCAGGCATATATTGATATTAAACGAAGGAGATTTATTATGTTTATACATGTAGTAAAGGCAAATGAAACTTTGTGGCAGATTGCCGGTATATATAATGTTTCGGTTGAAGCAATCGTAAATATAAACGAGCTACCGAATCCCGAAACCCTTGTAATCGGTCAAGCTTTGGTAATTCCCAAAGAAGCTGCATACCATACTGTTCAGCCGGGCGAATCTCCTTGGTCTATCTCACAGCAATACGGGGTATCGGTTCAATCATTGATAGCCGTTAATGGAATTCAAAATCCAAATTTTATTTATCCGGGAACCATATTAACCATCCCTCAGAAGCCAAGGCCCGTAATACAGGTTAATGGCTATATTTATATTTTAGGGCAAGAAGCAGGTCCGATTGTCAGAGATGTAGGAAGATATTTAACATATCTTAGCCCTTTTGCCTATCTAATAAGAGAAGACGGAAGTCTTCAGCAAATAGATGATGCCGCCGCTATTCAAGCCGCCTTCGCAGTTGGTGCAATACCTATGATGGCTATTACAAATTTTACTGCCACAGCCAGAGGCGAAAATTTGGCGAGTGTTGTGTTAAATAGTCCGCAGCTTGTGGAAAGTCTTCTGACAAATATAGTAACTATTATGCGTGAAAAAGGTTATCGCGGGTTAAACATTGATTTTGAAAATGTACTTCCCGCCGACAGAATACCTTATAACAACTTCCTGCAAAGAGCGGTAAACAGATTACATCCTTTGGGCTACTTCGTGTCTACTGCGGTGGCTCCCAAGATATCCGGACAGCAGGGTGGCCTCCTTTATGAAGCCCACGACTATGAGGCTCATGGCAGAATAGTTGATTTCGTAGTTCTTATGACTTATGAATGGGGATGGCGTAAAGGTCCTCCACAGGCAATTTCACCTATAAACGAGATGCGCCGTGTGCTTGATTACGCAGTCACAGTTATCCCGAGAGAAAAGATTTTCTTAGGCTTCCAAATATACGCTAGGGATTGGCTGTATCCTCATGTTCCCGGGCAGGAAGCCGAAACCTTCAGTAATCAGGAGGCTATCTTAAGAGCTGTAAGATATGGAGCGACAATTCAGTATGACATTGTTTCTCAGTCCCCGTTCTTTCGCTATACTGATGCACAGGGACAAGGGCATGAAGTATGGTTTGAAGATGCCCGAAGTGCACAGGCAAAGTTTGATCTTATTAAAAATTATAATTTACGAGGATTAAGCTATTGGGCCCTGGGATACCCGTTCCCACAAAACTGGGCTTTGCTTAACGATAATTTTATAATAGAAAAATAGACATTTGATAATCTGGTTTGGACTATTCATCGCCTTTTGTGGCAATTTCAATAATTTGCTCAACAGTTATATCCTTTGTTGAAGCATTGCAAACAAGTGTACGACTGGATAAAACCGCAACTTTGTCACATAAGCCCAGAATTTCTTCAATATCGGATGAAATAAATATAATCCCTACATCTTTTTTTATCAAATCATTGATGAAATTATATATATCTATTTTACTTGCTATATCCAAACCTCTTGTGGGCTCATCCAAAATAAATATTTTTGCACGGCTCATAATCCATTTTGCGAATATAGCTTTTTGTTGATTACCACCTGAATAATCTAAAATACTGTCCCCCGGATTTTGTGAAATATTTAGCTTTGTGGTATAGTCCATAACCGCCTGCCTTAAAATCGGCATATTTATCATAAACGCATTAGTAAACCTTCTCAAGGCAGAAACAGAAACATTATCATTTACATCCCAGCAGCTAAATATTGAATCGGTCATTCTGTTTTCGGGTATTAGAGCTATACCATTCATAATAGCATCATGGGGGCTTTTCAACTTTACTTCTGATCCGTTTAAAAATATATTCCCGGTAACATTTTCTACTGCTCCAAACAAACAATTAGCAAGCAGAGTCCTTCCAGAACCTGCTAAGCCTGTTACGCCCAATATTTCACCTTTAGCTAGGTCAAAGCTGATTTTTTCCAATTTGCGCTCGAATCCCAAATTCTTAACCGATAATACAGTTTTACCTTTTTTCTTATCAATTTTCGGATATCTTTTCTGAATATATTGTCCACTAAGCATTTTGATTATTTCTTCTTTAGTGCAGTTCGAAACCAGTTTAGTTCCAACAACTCTTCCGTCTCTTATTACTGTAATTCTGTCCCCGATAATAAATACATCTTCCAGCTTATGTGTTATGTAAAAAATACCCGTTCCCTTCGCTTTTATACTCCTTACTACTCCATATAAAAGCTCGCGCTCACTTTGCGTCAATGAAGCAAAAGGTTCATCCAGTATAACAATTTTTGCGTCGGACACATAAGCTTTGCAAAATTCAATAATTTGACGCTGTGCTAAGCCCAAAGAGGAAACCGTATCATAAATTGATAATGGTAGGTTCAGTTCATCGATTA
>CAYUZC010000212.1:2020-4081 GCA_964449525.1 uncultured Ruminiclostridium sp. | reverse complement strand
GGTGTCCTGGCAGCCTTGACTTCATCCAGTCTGAATACATATGTCGTCTTAGGGGCGTGCTTCAAGCTCTCGGGATCTTCCTGAGCCTTTATGGCCAGCTTACGCATAATATCTATGAATGCATCCAGAGTTTCCGGGCTCTCGGTCTCTGTAGGCTCAATCATCATTGCCTCATGTACTATCAGCGGGAAATATATTGTCGGCGGATGAATCCCCTCATCAAGAAGATTTTTTGCTATATCCAATGCGGTAACGCCAGATTTCGCCTGCCTTTGAGCCGATAAAACAAATTCATGCATACAGATTCTGTTTTGCGGAATCTCATAGAGGTCCTCGAGTTTTTTCCTAATATAGTTTGCATTCAGAACAGCAGCTTGTGATGCCGCTTTTAGCCCTTGAGCACCCATGGTGCGAATATATGCGTATGCTCGAAGAATTACTCCGAAATTTCCGTAGAACGATTTAACCTTTCCTATTGAGAGAGGTCTTTCATAATCAAGAACATAGTAATCATTTTCCTTTTCTATTACCGGTACCGGAAGAAACGGTACAAGCTCCTTTACCACACCAATAGGCCCGGAACCGGGACCGCCGCCGCCGTGTGGAGTAGAAAAGGTTTTGTGAAGGTTAACATGAGCAATGTCAAATCCCATGTCGCCGGGACGCGCCATTCCCATTATAGCGTTCATATTTGCTCCGTCATAATAAAGAAGACCGCCACAACCGTGAACCATCTCGGATATTTTAAGAATATCTTCCTCAAAAAGACCCATTGTGTTTGGATTAGTCAGCATAAGCCCAGCCACGGTATCGTCTAAAATAGCTTCAAGAGCCTTGATATCTACACAACCTTTTGCGTCCGATGGGATATGCACAACGTCAAAGCCCACAAGGGATGCCGATGCCGGATTTGTGCCGTGGGATGAATCGGGAACAATTATTTTTACACGGTTACTATCAAGCCTGTACATATGGTAAGCCTTAATTATCATAAGACCCGTCATCTCACCTTGAGCTCCTGCGGCCGGCTGTAGTGTAACCCTTTCCATACCGAGAATCTCGGACAAATACTTGTCCATATTATATAGAATCTCCAAATTTCCCTGAGCACTTAAAGGGTTCTGAAGAGGATGCATCTGTGAAATCCCTTCCATTGAAGCTATATCCTCATTTATCTTAGGATTATACTTCATGGTGCAGGAACCTAACGGATAGAAACCTGCATCAACACCGTAATTTCTCTTTGACAGATTGGTATAGTGGCGAATAACATCAACCTCAGAAACTTCAGGTATCTCAGGTGCATTCTCCCGCAACATTTGTGGAAATGAGGATTTCAAATCCACTACCGGAACATCATTTTCAGGAAGAGAGTATCCGATTCGGCCTTCCACTGATTTTTCGAATATCAGCCTTTCATCCCTCATCATTTATAATCCCTCCCTGACATATCATATTGACCTTGTAAACAAAATCATCTATCTCTTGTTTGGATCTTTTTTCTGTAACGGCAACCAGCCAGCAACCGGAAAGCTCGGGATATTCGTCAGACAAATCATAGCCGCCTATAATGCTTTCGTTTAAAAGCACCTCATTTAAATTTTCCGGAGATATTACCGGCTTTACGACAAATTCCCTGAAGAATGGTGCTTTGAACACCTTGGAAACTTGTTGAGTTTTAATAAGAGAATTGTATGTGTAAACTGATTTGTTGATGCATTGGGTTGCAACTTCCTTCAGACCTTCCTTCCCCATAAGAGAAAGATAAGTCACCGTGGCAAGGGCACACAGAGCCTGATTGGTGCAAATGTTAGATGTGGCTTTTTCCCGTCTTATATGCTGTTCTCTTGCCTGCAGTGTCAGAACAAATCCACGCCTGCCTTCGGAATCGGTGGTTTCACCCACTATTCTTCCGGGCATACGCCGTATAAAGGGACTTTTAACTGCAAAGTAACCTAAGAGCGGGCCTCCGTAATTCATAGGGTTACCGAGAGGTTGAGCCTCTCCTACTGCTATATCGGCTCCCAAAGCGCCGGGTGATTCAAATACCCCCAAGGATAT
>CAYUZC010000212.1:0-1920 GCA_964449525.1 uncultured Ruminiclostridium sp. | reverse complement strand
TATAAAGCTGTAGCACCGTCATAAAGAGATGCGTTTGCAGCATCCATTCCCGTAAGCTCGGATATCATGGTCTGGTATTCAAATATAGACTGAAGTACACCTTGACTTATTTCGGGTTGATATGGTGTATATGCTGTGTAAAACTCCTGTCTGGATGTAATATGTTTTACAGCCGAAGGAATAATGTGATCATAGATTCCCGCTCCTAAAAAACAGGCATTCCAACCGGTATCAAAATTCTGTTGAGCCAGCGTTTCCATATGCTTTTTCAATTCATATTCCGAAAGTGGTGCCGGGATGTCCAGATCTTTTTTAAGCCTCAATTCTTCCGGTATTGGCGAAAAAAGCTCATTTACAGATTCGGCCCCAACAGTTGAAAGCATTGCTGCTTGCTGCTCTTTAGTCATTGGGATGTAAGATGATTTCAATTTACTCACTCTCCCTTTGTTAACTCCTCATATTGGGCAGGACTTAAAAGCTCATTAAGCTCCTCTGATTTTTCAAAGCTCAAAACAGCAATAAAATTTTCATAGGGACTTTCATTAATAAGCTCCGGGTTATCTACCAAGCTTTTATTAACTTCAACAACAGTTCCCGATATAGGCGCAAAAATATCCGATGCGGCTTTTACCGATTCCACAACGCCTAGAACTTCACCTTTTGATAAAACTTTGCTCTCTTTTGGGAGCTCTACATAAACGATACTTCCAAGAGAATCCTGAGCGTAATCTGTGATTCCAATATATGCGCGATTTTCTTCAACACGCACCCATTCATGGTCCTTTGAGTAATATAGCCCTTCTCTGATTTCCATAAAAATACCCTCCTGAAATAATTATTTGAAGCTATGAAATTAATGCTTGTATTTCTTTTTATAGAACGGAAGCTGAACAAGCACTGCTTTGCATTGTCTATCACGTATCACAATTTCGATTGTCTCCCCGACGGCTAAAGCAGGATTATCAAGTAATACCAGCCCTCCGTTTTTGCCTAATGTCGGAAAAAGTCCGCCGCTGGTGACATACCCGATCTTATTTCCGTCTTTTACAACATCATAACCATTGCGCGGAATGCCTCTATCGACCATTTCGAAACCGTAGAGTTTGCGCTCTAATCCGAGCTCTTGCTGTTTAGCAAGTACAGTTTTTCCGATATAATCATCCTTATTAAGCTTTACAAAGGTTTTTAAGCCTGCCTCCAAAGGGGTGATGCTGTCTGATAGTTCGTGCCCGTAAAGCGGCAAAGCCGCTTCAAGCCTCAATGTGTCTCTGGCACCTAAGCCGACTGGAGCAGCTCCTTTGTCCTTACCGGCTTCCAATATACCATTCCACAGTTTTTCGGGATTTTTACAGGAATTGGAAAGCCATAAATATATTTCAAATCCGTCCTCTCCTGTGTAACCGGTCCTTGATAAAAGCACCTTCATACCAAGCAAAGACGCCTCAGTAAAGCGGTAGAATCCCGGAAGCTCTGTATCCTCATCCAAGATTTTTTTAATTATTGATTCAGACTCAGGCCCTTGTAGAGCAAGCTGTACATATTTATCCGAAAGGTTCTCTACTATAACATTTCCGGCTATTTGAGACCTTATCCACTTATCGTCCTTTTCGATGTTCCCTGCATTTACAACTAAAAGAAGCTCTTCATCAGAGAATTTGTAAATCAAGATATCATCCACAACTGTTCCGTTCTCATAACACATAGGAGAATATAGAATCTTATTAGCCGGAACCGGTGCGATATCATTGGTTATAATCTTGTTCACGAATGTAATTGCATCTTTTCCCGTAATCAGAATTTCACCCATATGAGAAACATCAAAAAGCCCTGCTTGATTCCTGACTAACTGATGCTCAGCTATTATATCGGTATAGGAAACAGGAAGCTCCCATCCCCCAAAGGAAGTGAATTTTGCGCCCA
>CAYUZC010000211.1:0-4098 GCA_964449525.1 uncultured Ruminiclostridium sp. | reverse complement strand
TAGGTTATACAGCATCCGGCCTATTGCGTCATCTCTTTAGATAAATACTGTACATTTAATTTGTTCTATAAAAGAGCACCATATCTAGCCTATGCACTCAACTATAAAATACATTTCATTGGATATATTTCTACAAAGCTATAAAAAAGGATTTACAACAATTATACTTAAATTCTTTTTTCACATCTATGTATAATAATTCGATACTTGGGTACTCATTGAACTGAGTCCCTTTTTTGTGTATCCTTTTGTATTCTCTTAAAGCAATACATCTGGTTGTCTGCTTCTTTAAGCACTTCTTGAAAGTCAAGCGTTTTTTCACCTTTGAAAATGCTGTAACCATATGCGACTGTCGGCAAACGGCCATCATTCTTGCGCTCTTTTTCAAGGTTGTTTGTCATACACTTAAGCTGGTGTTCAAGCTTTACCGAATCGGTTTCACTGTTAATAATGTAAAATTCATCTCCGCCGACACGATAACAAGCGCAACGATTGTCAAAAGATTTCCTTATGACAGACGCAACTTTCTTTAAAACATTATCCCCAAAATCATGTCCGTATGTATCGTTTATACCTTTGAAATTGTTGATATCAATAACGATAACAGAATAAAGTTTTCTACCTTCCATCTTATTTACCATTTTTTCATAAGCCGCACGATTATGAAGTTTGGTCAGCACATCAAGGCTACCATCAAATTCAGTCAGCAATATATAGTAAAGCAAAAGGGACAGCGTCACACTATGCCAAGAGGAATAGACAGACGGTATAACAAGCTGAATACTTGTGCCGACTACCACAAACAGGGACAGAATAGTCATCTTTGCTTTTATTTGATAGTTATGCTTTTCCCCCGTCTTGACAGTACTGATAAATAGGATTACCAAGTTTATTATGTATGTAGCTACAAAAATATAAAAGTAATTGCCTCTTGTATACTGGTTGTTCGCATCAACATAAAACACAATATTAATCCATGGTGATAAAGATGTGGCGAACATATTCAAAATTGACGGTAGCATAAGCAATTTATTAGATTTAAGAATCTTTATATCTAAAATGGCAATTGAAATGATGGGAATTATGGGAGTCAGTACAAAACCGATAACATTACATAAAATATTCAAAAAACGCAGATTGATATTTCCGTCTGTGGCGAGCATAGTCCCGACATCTGACAAAATAATCAGAATGGTTAACGCCGTGCCTAAATAAAAAGGTTCTTTCCGATCTTTGTCAAGTATGTTGTCGTTGTGTATCAAAAAACACAAAAAGGCCAAAGCTACTATATCTAAAAAATATGTCGCAATATTATTCTCCAACATTTAAAGGTTCCCTTTCTAATCAGCTTTGCTGTAACGGATTAGGCTGTCGAGATTTATCTCTTTAGCATATTGTAACAAAATTTTTGATATTCGGGTATACGCTTAATCCTTATTTTTATAATACAATTTTTTAGTGCTTTTACAATCCTCATTTTTGTACTAGCTTAATGTGATATCTAAAACAAATTTTCCATTTACTCTTAAAAAGATGCTTGAAATCAGGAGAAAGTGGATAAGAAAATACATAGATAGTATTTTATACCTAGCAGGTAGAGTGCGACTAAATTAATAGGGTTATAAATGTGTTGTATTACGAAGAGCGATTTTCTTATAAAGGGAAGCGAAAACAATGCGAATTACCCGCACAGATAATATCATCAACAAAAGAGTAAAAAAACCTAGCGCCATACACTGGCTTCTTTTATTTTTATGTGTTATTTGCTACATAGCTTTGAATATATTGATAATTTATATTACATCACAGGAAAAAGAATCATTTTATAACTTTAATAAATATACAATAACAGCCATATTATCACAATTACAGGTTTTAACAGTTATACTTATTGCACTAATACCAATAAAGAGGGTGCATTTGGTTGCAATTTCACTTTGCGGTATCTCGATGATTATGGCTCTTCTAAAAATTATTTCGAGTGGCATTTTGCATGTGCTTCCGGGAGTTATTATACCAATTATTTCTATTATCATCTGTGTTATCATTAGTAGTTTCAAAGCAAAAACAAACAAGAGCGGTAATGAATTTATTATGGCCAATGAACTTTTGCAGAAAGTTTTAGATACAATTCCTATGCCTATTTTTTGGAAGGACTTGAATTCCAACTTTTTGGGTTGCAATCAGTATTTCGCGGAAGAAGCCGGCAAAATTTCGCCTGAACAACTTATAGGAAAAGATGATTATGATACACCTTCCTATGGGCAAACCGAAAAATATAAAGCTGATGATGCTGAAATCATGAAAAGTGGGATTGCAAAAATAAACATCGAAGAGCTGCACATCTATGCAAATGGTGACCAAGGATGGATCAGAACGTCAAAAGTGCCGTTACGGGATGAAAACGGAGAGGTTTTTGGGCTTCTCGGAGTTTTCGAAGATATCACTAAGAGAAAACGAGCCGAACAAGAATTATACTATGAAAAAGAGCGGCTAAAAATTACACTGCTTGCCATTGGAGATGCTGTGATAACTACAAACCAATTTAAGAAAGTCACATTAATTAATCCTGTTGCAGAAGCACTCACAGGTTGGAGTGCTGAAGATGCTTTGGGAAAAGACGCCAATCTTGTTTTAGCCCTTGAAAATGAGATTACAGGTATTGAGGGTATAAATCCAATTGATGAAGTCTTACGCGGATTGAAGACGGTCGAGTTGGAAAACCATACTATCATAGTCTCTAAACACGGTGAAAGAAGGGCTATAGAAGACAGTGCAGCACCCATTCTAAGCCAAGATGGTGATATCCAAGGGGTCGTAATGGTATTCAGAGATGTTACAGATAAAAAGATTAAGCAGGATGAGATTCTATATTTGAGTTATCATGACAGTTTAACAACGTTATTTAATCGAAGATACATAGAAGAAAGAATAAATCAGATCGAAGCGATGGAGAGCTACCCACTTTCGATTATTTTAGGAGATATTAACGGTCTTAAAATAGTTAATGATGTTTTAGGCCATTACGAAGGAGACAGATTCTTAATTGAGGCTTCTAAAATTCTGATGGAATCTTGCCGGCAATCTGACATTGTTGCGAGATGGGGCGGCGATGAATTCCTCATATTGCTACCAAATACAAATGCGGCAGAAACAGAACTGATTTGCGAAAACATAAATAAAAGATGTGCGGAATTGACAAACATGAGTATTAAATTATCAATTTCTTTAGGCTATGCGATTCGAGAAAATGATAAAGAAGAAATTGCAAGAACAATAAATTCAGCTGAAGAAGTAATGTACACACAAAAAATGTTGAACAACCGAAGTTATCGAAACGCTATTTTAGAATCGTTTAGGAAAACATTATTTGAAAGGAGCCATGAAACAGAAGAACATGCCAATCGATTGATGCAACTTAGTAAACATATGGGAAAAGTCATGAACCTACCTCATACCACACTGCAGGAATTGGAGTTATTGGGCGTGTTACATGACATCGGAAAAATTGGGGTCCCTGATTCAATTTTAAACAAACCGGGGAAGCTGAATGAAGACGAATGGGTGATTATGAAAAGACACTCGGAAATTGGCAGCAGAATCACCCAATCAGTACCTGAATTTGTTCGTATTTCTGATTATATTCTATCTCACCATGAACGATGGGATGGAAAAGGATACCCAAGGGGCTTGAAGGGTAAAGAGATACCGATTCAGTCTAGAATACTAAGCATTGTAGATGCCTACGACGCTATGACAAGCGAAAGGCCATATCACAAACCGATGACACATGAAGATGCAATGCAAGAATTGGTCGATAATGCTGGAACACAATTTGATCCTGATTTAATACAATTGGTTATTAAGGAAAGGATTTTTGAGTAAGGTTTTTATATTCATTTTCAAGTAAATCATATCCACTAACTGTCGTCCATTTTCATACATAGGGTGGTCATAATTGTCTACAAAAAAGTTTTTAACAATATGTGATTTTGCAAATCCACATTTCTCGTAGAAATGAAGTATTTCAGGGCTATCGCCTGTTCCAACATATAACTCGTCACCAGATTTTTTGTAGTAATCAGCAATAAATGAGAT
>CAYUZC010000210.1:0-4103 GCA_964449525.1 uncultured Ruminiclostridium sp. | reverse complement strand
ATCCACACCGCCATTGAAACCCATTACCCCATACTGAATAAGAATCATAACCGGCTGGAAATCCGTATTGAAAGCGGACTTCCGGCGGTCAGCGCCGATCCCGCACGAATCTCGCAGGTCATCGTCAATCTGATTTCCAATGCGGTACGTTTTACGGCAAATGGTCTAATTACCGTATCCGCAAGGCGGGAGGGCTCCAATATTACAGTCTGTGTGAAGGACACCGGTACAGGTATCAATCCCGAGCGGCTTCCCCGGATTTTTGAGCGATACAGCCAAAAACAAAAATCCGACGGCGGTCAGGACACCGGCACTGGACTTGGGCTGTATATCTGCAAGCATATCGTGGAGCAGTCTGGATTGAGAGTGAAGAAGGGTACGGAACCTCCGCGTTTTTCACTCTACCCGTACTGTAAAGGCTAATAGTACACCTTTCTGAAAATATACCCGATTTTACCGGAAGCCTCCGGCATCATTTTTCCATATTTTATATATAACGGAACGCCTCAAAGTTTTTCCGATTAACTGTCAAGATTTCTTGACAGTTTACATAGGAAGAATTTTTTCTGCTACCCTTGTATTATGCTGATACGCATACTCTGATTTCTGAATTATGAAATTGTTTTTATTTATACAGGTAATGTCATATAAGGAGTGAATCACAATGGAGTTATGGATTGCGGGCTTATTGTTTATAACGGCGCTGACAGGGTGTATTATCTGTTCGGTGGCTGCGCGTCAGAAAAAAAGAAAACAATTGAAGGTATTGTCTGTCCTGCTGGGGGTGCTCTCGCTTGTACCCGGCGCGTATGCCGTATTGACGTTGCTTTTTGTTGACGCGATAAAGTAAATAACCGAAAGCAGAAAAAATCAAAGAAAAAAGGTGTGAGAAAAATAAAAAGAATCGTTATTTTAATTACAGTACTTACTCTTGTATTTTGCCTGTCCTCCTGTAAGGGCGATAAAGGCATGGACGCATCAACCGTTTCCGCACAGGAACCCGAGAGCTCAACGGCTATACCTTCCGTTTCTTCCGACAGCGGTAATAATTCCCCGGCTCCTACAGAAAAAGGAAGCCTTGCAATTATTGACCCAATTATTGATGAGGCTATCTTAATCATGGACACGGTAAGACAAGACGGTTTTACGCCGGTCGCTTTAAAAAATGAAAAGCGGCTTGTATATGACACTCTGAACGCAGAGGAAAAGGCCTTGTATGATGAATTGATTTTAAAAGTCCGGGAGTTCGAATCGTTTATCTATACTGCTGATAAATACGGCTATGATGTGTTGGATAGGGTTTTTTTGGTTTCCGATGCAATCATGATGGACTGGCCGGAGTTGGAAAACTACTTCATTATCCATGAAGTGCTAGAAGGCAATATGACCGTCGCATTGGAGTCCCGCTATTTCATGCCCGGGGGCGTAAATATGGAGCCCGCAAATATTGACGCGTTGCGTAAAGAAACAGAGTTATTCGACGCCGTTTGCCAACGGATTGTGGAGCGGATGCCGGAAGGGCTTTCAGGCTATGATCAATACCGCTACCTTGCTACTGTCATTTCCCTAGTCACCGACTACGACGATTTTTTTGAAGGCGGCTGGCAGGATAAAACGGCTTACGGCTCCATAATGGGAGGTTACTCAATCTGTCAGGGTTATTCCCGAGGCTTTATGACCCTATGCCAAAAAGCAGGCCTATGGTGTGTGACTGTGGGCGGTGTGGCGGGTGAAAACGAGGGACATATGTGGAATATGGTAAAGCTGGACACGGGGAATTACCATGTGGATGTCACCTGGTCCGACGGGCGTGGAATGCCCGATTCGGCAGAATGGCTCAGCTGCTTTATGCTCACAGAGGATGAAATCACTGTTGATCACCTTATTGTCGATTAAGGAGGGAACTTAAAAGATCACTCTTACCAATTTGACCCTGACACACAAATATTGTCTCATATCGTGTTTGATGAAGTTTTATCCGGATGCGATGATCTCAGAACAGACTACAACGTGGCAACAGCCCGTTATTTCATGGCGGGCAATGTGGTGATTCATAAACAAGGGTTACGTAAAAATAAATTAAGGAGTTGTGGACAATGAAAAGGAAAAATGCACTTTTACTCTCCGTCGTCGGAAGGATTGCCGCTCTTCTGTGTTCAGTCCTCATCCTCGCAGGCATACTGTTCCAGCCCGACCGCGGCGAATATCAAAAAGTTTCGTTGAATATTCCGGTTATCATCCTTCTATCGGCAGGATTAATCGCCGGAATCGCAGCTGTTGTTATTGCTAAAAAGCATCTTAAGGCTGAGAAGTGATATGGAATATGATTACACAGTTTTATAAAAAAGGAGAATAAAAATGAAAAATAGAACTTTTATACGCAGACTCTCCGTTATTATTTGCTCTTGTCTTTTACTGACGGTGCTGTCCGCTTGTGGCAGTCCGGAAACAAATCCGGACAATGTAAACCCCGAGGTTGCTTCTTCTTCGGATACTATGGATTCAGACTTCAAGAGCATTAATTTTAGCGAGGGCAGTGTGTTTCTTACCGCCGAAGATGCGTACCGGTATGATAAACCGATTGAAAAGGTTAATTTCGAAGGGACTATCTGGCAATTCAAAAACTGGGTATGTGAAAATACTCCCGCCGCGTATTGGGGTGTGGCAATACCCGAAGCCGGAAATTATAATGTGATTGTTACCTATTCGAGAGCTGCAAATAATTCCGTCCGGGGAGCCGTCTCATTTACAGAATGGGACGAAGCGGAAGGTGAGTGGATAAACCATAACACAACAGCAATGACCTTCGAGCCTACCGGTGGCTGGCTTGAATTCGAAACAGCCGACAGGGAGTTTTGGGGTTTACCTGAAGGTGAGTTAAGGTTAAGTATGGCCCCTGATTATAACGCGTATGAAGATACCAACCTTTTTATCAATCTGCTCTCAGTCCAAATCGAAAGAATACCGGATGGCCAGGACGGCGGCAAATCAAATGATTCCGAAAGCGTATCTCCTTATATGGAAGAAATTGCGGACGCATTATACTATCTGGATGGCGACGATAACTTGACAATTTTACATTTCTTCTCTGACTATACCGTTGAAATCTATGAGCCCGAACAGGATATTACCATTGAAGGAACTTATTCTATCAGCGGCGATATTCTTACGATTACTGTCGGTGATACGGATATAATATTAGAAATCTATGATGGTGGCAGTATTTTGAAGGACGGGGACGGAAACATTTTTACGTATTGATATTTTGAGAGGCATGGTACGAAAATGAATAGATTAACGCGAATGATTTTAAGCTTTTTACTAGCCTTGGCCTTCATCAGCGTGACACTGGCTGGTTGTTCATCGGGAGATACCGCAAAGGTGGAGCGGTTTGTATCGAATACCGCGGGTACATGGCATCGGTATGGCAATCTGCAGGATGAAAAGCTGGAAATACGGGTTGATGGCACATGGATACACCAAAGTCCGGACGAAGGCCAATGGACGCCTATTGCCAAGGGGAAAATCGAATATGACGTGGAATATAAAAAATATGAGTTTGTTGATGAGATGAGCAACCGTGTTTACATGGTTGAACCTGTGAAAAACGGCGTTCTGTCCTATGGATACGGTTATCATCGCGCCGGGGTTTCAATTGACGGGTTTGCCCAATATGACGGAAGCTGGTATCAAAACAGCGGCAATGATGCCGATTACTTCCTTTTTGAAGCCGGGAAGTGGAAATTCTTTCAAGCACAAGGCATGGGCCATGTCTCGGTAAATTCCGGATATCTTGAGTGGGATGGAGATAAAAATGAATTGTTGGCTTACGAATATCCCAACTTAGAGCCCTTCGCCAAATTTACAATTGAAAGCACGAATGAGCTTAAGAAAGGCAGAGAATCCTTCATTCTGCAACCGTGAAATTCGTAAAGAAAGAGAGGCCGATCAATGGCGAAAAAAAACAAAGAAATCGAAACTGCGTCATACGATAAAGAGAAATTTGTTGAGACCCGCGGCATGCAATATCCCAAATGCCGGTTTTGCGGCTCGCCTGTTAAAGACCCCGGGTTGACACGCTGTGAGCAATGCTCCAATGATTT
>CAYUZC010000209.1:0-4116 GCA_964449525.1 uncultured Ruminiclostridium sp. | reverse complement strand
AAATTCTTCGAAGGCACTCAGAATGACAGTAGGCACACTACAATTTAGTTCGCATTATTCTTAACATGCGCTACAATTAGTAACTGGCATGTTACAAAAAAGGCTATAACGGGTAAATATGCATATAAATATCAAGGAGAAGATTATGTTTATTCATGGGTCACCACTTCAGGGCGGAAACATAAATAAATACTCAATGTACATGAATGGTCAGGCAGGCTCACTTCGGGAACCTGCTAATTCTTCTGTCACTTCTCCTACTGCAAAGAACAAGTCACCCGAGCTTGCTAATCTCCAAAAATCTAATGAGATAACCGAATGCCAAACCTGTAAGAATCGGAAGTATGTTGATGGGTCAAGTGATCCCGGTGTATCGTTTAAATCCCCTACCAACGTTTCTCCCGGAGCATCCTTTTCTGCTGTATCTTCTCATGAGCAAGAACATGTCTCAAGAGAGAGCTCCAAAGCTATGAGAAACAACAGAGAGGTTGTTTCACAATCGGTACGGGTTTATACAGCCATCTGCCCCGAATGCGGAAGTGCTTATTCTTCAGGAGGTAAAACCACTACCGTAACAAAAGGTGAAGCGCAAAAACCCGATTATTTTAAGGATAAAATGAATAAGTTCTTTGAAGGTCACTTTGGTAAGGAAGTTGATACATATATCTGATAACACAAGTAGCACTAGGAAATTAATACACGAGAGCCAGCCCTTTATGTTATAAGATTCCCTTACGTTATGTTCTAAATGCACAAAAGAGGAGTAAACTAAGTTTGCTCCTCTTTGTAGTATCGTTCACCTGTATTTGGCCTGTGTTTACATAGTAGTACTGCATCTATCGCATAATGTCGGATGGTCGTGATTGTGACCTACTGTTTTGGAATAAATCCAGCAGCGCTCACATTTTTCACCGTCGGCTACCATAACTTCAACCTCAACCTCGGAATTACTACTTTCGGCTAATTCCACTTGGGAAGTAATAAATACGGTTGGAAGTATATCAAGATTTTCTTTAAGCAACTTAAGAACATCTGAGTTAGCCTTCAGAACAATCTTTGCCTGGAGAGACTGACCAATGAGTTTTTTGTTTCTTGCCTCTTCCAACGCTTTCAAAACAGTGTCACGGACTTCAAGAATCTTGCTCCATTTTTGATCAAGTGCTTCATTTTCAAACTCAGCCTTAGTTTCTGGCCAATCATTCAGCATTACACTCTCGGCATTATCTTTATCGGTGTGAGGCAGATACTGCCAGATTTCATCCGCAGTAAAGGCCAGGACCGGTGCCAAAAGCCTTGTCAATGTATCAAGTATTTTATACATAGCTGTCTGCCCTGCACGGCGAGATTTATCTTCCGGTTTTGAAGCGTACATCCTATCCTTGGTTACATCCAGATAGAAGCTGCTCATATCAACTACACAGAAATTATGGATAGCGTGTAGCATAGTATGGAATTCGTATTCGGAATAGGCTTTCTCAATCTTGGCTACAAGCTGATTAAGCTTTAGAAGAGCCCACTTATCCAATTCTTTCATTTCACTATATGAAACACTGTCCTTATTAGGATCAAAGTCACAAATGTTACCCAGAATGAATCGAGCAGTATTACGGATTTTTCTGTAGCTCTCGGTAAGCTGCTTTAATATATCGTTCGAAATACGGATATCCACCTTATAATCGCTGGAGGAAACCCAGAGTCTCAGAATATCAGCCCCGTACTGTTTGCATATATCCATCGGATCTATGCCGTTACCCACGGATTTACTCATTTTTCTGCCTTGACCGTCAACCACATAACCATGAGTTAGGACCTGACGATAAGGTGCTCTTCCTTTTACCGCGGTTGATGTCAAAAGGGATGATTGGAACCAGCCTCTGTGCTGATCGCTGCCTTCCAAATACATATCAACAGGCCAGCCTAAATCCGGATTAGCTTCGGCAACTGCTATATGGCTGGAGCCTGAATCAAACCAAACATCCATAATATCGGTTTCTTTCTTAAAATCAGTACCGCCGCAGTCACATTTAAAACCTTCGGGAAGAATTTCTTTCGGCTCGTATTTAAACCAAGCGTTTGAACCCTCTTTTGCAAAAAGAGTTTTTATAGCGTTTATTGTTTCATCATTAATTATTTCCTTGCCACAGTCCTTACAGTAGAAAATCGGTATTGGCAATCCCCAGATACGCTGACGCGAAATACACCAATCGCCGCGATCCTCAACCATTTTGGTAATCCTGTCTTCACCCCAGCCCGGAATCCATCTAACATTTTTGATAGCTTCTAAAGCTTGCTTCCTGAACTTATCAATTGATATAAACCACTGTTCTGTTGCTCTGTATATTATAGGCTCCTTACAGCGCCAGCAGTGTGGGTATGAATGGGTAATCTTTTCTTCTGCGAAAAGAAGGTCGGTATCCTTAAGCATTTGTAAAATCGCCTTATTAGCGCCTTTATAGTACATTCCCGCAAAAGGTCCTGCATCATCGGTCATATGTCCTTTATCGTCCACCGGCACAACGATGCCTATTTCAGGATACTTTTTACAAACGTCAAAGTCCTCCGCACCATGACCGGGAGCAGTATGAACGCAACCGGAGCCTGCTTCAAGGGTAACATGGTCACCCACTATAACAAGGGATTCGCGGTCCAAAAACGGATGGGCACAAACCACATATTCTAAATCACTGCCCATTATTTCGCCCAGTACCTTATATTCATTTATATCTGCCGCTTTCATGACATTTTCGGCCAGTTCCTTAGCTACGATATATCTCTCATTATTGGCCTCAACAACCACATACACAAACTCGGGATTTAATGATATTGCAAGATTACCCGGCAAAGTCCAGGTAGTGGTTGTCCATATTACAATATAAAGATTATCAAGAGTATCTACAATATCCTTTAGCTTACCCTTGTCATCCTTCACAGGAAATTTAACATAAATCGATGTTCCGGGATCGTCCTGATATTCTATCTCGGCTTCCGCCAGAGCAGTTTCGCAGGAAGAGCACCAATAAACCGGGCGCATTCCCTTGTAGATACACCCCAGCTTTGCCATTTGTCCGAAAACCTCTATTTGCTTAGATTCAAATTCAGGCTTAAGAGTAATGTACGGATTATCCCAATCACCCATAACACCAAGACGTTTAAATGATTCCCGTTGTATATCAAGGTATTTCATTGCTATTTCTTCGCAAGCCTCACGGAATACTACAGGTCCCACCTCGTGGCGATTCAATCCTCTTTCTTTTATGGCTTTTAGTTCCGTAGGAAGTCCATGAGTATCCCAACCCGGAACATATGGAGCAAAATATCCCTTCATATCATAATAACGAATTATGATATCTTTTAATACCTTATTCAAGGCAGTTCCCAGGTGAATACCTCCATTTGCATAAGGAGGGCCATCATGGAGCACAAACTTTTTACCCTTAAGTCTGTTCCTGTCAAGGCGTTTTTTATAAAGATCATTATCCTGCCATGCCTTCAAAATTTGAGGCTCTTTCTCGGGAAGCCCCCCTCGCATAGGGAAATCGGTCTTAGGTAAATTCAGTGTTTTTCCGTAATCCACTGACATTTTATCAATCCTCTCTTTTTGTAAATAAGCACCCAAGCTGTTGCTACAGGTAAAATTCTTAATATACTTTACTTGTAATTTATCGGCAATCAAAAAGCCTCTCATCCATGTATGGGACGAAAGGCTATTATTCGCGGTACCACCCAAATTACAGTTTGAAAAATGGTGTCTACTAACTGTCACTTACAGGCATAACGGGCCTTATCCGGCTCACCTTAATTGGAATGAATATCTTCATCCTTTTCGGGCTGCTGCTCACGGTTGATATTCAGATCCTTTTATCCTGCGGGCTTTCACCAAGAGTTCCTTTATGGTCAAACCCTTTCCCCTGCTCTCTTTGAAGATAATATCTAAGAATCTTACTGTTCCGTTCATCGCATTTTTTCATTTTATTGTTCTATGAAATTATATTCTTAAAAGACAGCATATGTCAAGGCTTGTGAGTGTGGTCATTTAACCTTCTTCAAAAAGGTTATTTCTGTATCCTGATGAGCCATATGCTCTCTGATGTCGGCTAACTCGTTCTTTATTTCTTG
>CAYUZC010000208.1:0-4158 GCA_964449525.1 uncultured Ruminiclostridium sp. | reverse complement strand
TTATTTTTACAATCTTTTAGTATTACATAACCATTATCAATATAGTCATTAATTTCAAGCTCCATTTTTTTTACTGATTCAGCGACATTTTCTATCTCATCCCCGGTACGAATATCCAGACTGGCTATACCGGAAGGGCTCTGCTCCGGATTACTATTCTTATGTGTTACATAATCAGATGCCGCAGCAGCCAGTTGATTAATGGGCAATACAACAAATTTTCTTATGTAGAGGAAAAATCCGACAATGAAAACAGCCGCTGTTACGGCCATACCGATGCACATCTTCAAAAGGAAATGAAGTCTGTCCTCCATAACTTCATCCATAGAAATATCGGCACCTACCATGGCCACAGCCTTGCCTTGACTATTAATCAAAGGCTCCAAACTGATGCTCAGCCAACCATATGTTGTGTCATTATCAATATACGCCGGAACACCATTCTCAAGTTCATCGGCAAACGGTAAAATTGGCTCGTCCAAGGGGACTGTCATACCCAGTTCACATTTTGTCGCTTCATTGTCGTCGGCATCCATAATGTACCGCATCGTGTTGTTCTCTATTTTAATAACATACAGGAATTGAATATTATTGTTGTTTTTAATATTGAAAAGATTTTGTAGCATTTCTTCATAGTCTTCATCTTTTTGCATCGTTTCTAAATAGGTGGATATCTTATCCGGATCCAACTGCGTAGCAGCCGTTTTAGCCAAGTTTGACGCAAGCGTTTTGTATTGGTTATAGGTTCGATTGGCATAATTATAATAGCCAATTAGAAGTGCGACGACCACGAGCAGCATTGAGACTAAAATTACGGAGATCGCCATTTTTTGACCCAAAGAAAACTTCAGTTTTTTTAACCCCATGCTGAACAACTCTCCTTTAGTACCTTTTTAGCAGATTAGATTGCCATAGTATATCTACCTATAAGTTTCTATCGACAAAAATTCCCTTGATATGTAGTTACTAAAACGATTTATTCACACTTTATACACTAATTGTCAAAAACCGTGTTTTCACCAAATATATCTAATATTATACTATATTTTTAATACTAAATGAGCATAAAAAAAACAACCTGCACTTATCTTTACTTAAGTGTGGCTGTCTTTTCTTTTACTTAACCTATAATAAATACTAATAAAATCTAGCCAAGCCTTGACTTTGATTTCGAGTACATGTCAAATGCAACGGCAAGCAACACTACCATTCCTTTTGCGACAGACTGCAAAAAGACATTTAAGCCTATAATAGACATGCCGTTGTTCATAACGCCCATAATAAAAGCTCCTACCATGGCTCCCCATATTGTTCCAACACCGCCGTATGCTGAAGCGCCACCTATAAAGCAGGCGCCTATGGCATCAAGCTCAAAGTTAGCTCCCACATTAGGCGAGGCAGCCATCAATCTACCGGCAGTTACTATACCTGCAACACCAGCTAGAAGTCCCATATTAGAATACACAAGAAACATCATTTTTCTGGTGTTGATCCCGGAGAGCTCCGCTGCCTTAATATTTCCGCCCATAGCGTAAATGTGCCGCCCGGGTATAGTCTTAGTCGCTATAAACGTATAGATTGCAAATAAAACAGCCAGTAGGATTAACATGATGGGCAAGCCATCATCCATGGCCAACCAGTATGTAAAAGTATTTATAATGATGAAGAATGAAATTACCTTTACAAGGACCGACTTAAAAGATGCTACTTCATATCCGCGTGCTTGTTTGCTTTTCCTAGTGAATATTACAATCAACACGTAAAGGATGGATAATACTAGTCCTGTAATAAGCATAGTCATATTTAAAAAATCCGGCTTATTTTGAAGGTTCAGTAAATCTCCTATGCGTAAGAAATCCGGAACGGTATTTGGGGCTATATCAGGAACCGAACCTGTCCCAATAGTTATATACAAACCGGAGAGAGGTAAGGTCTGTCCGTTAAGTATTATATTATTAATGCCCCTAAAAACAAGCATACCTGCGAGTGTTGTAATAAATGGTGGCACTTTTACATACGCTATCCAAAAACCTTGCCACATTCCTGCCAAAAGTCCCGTTATCATACTGATAATGATTGACAGCCAAGGAGACAAACCAATCGTCGTAGTCAACAGACCTGACATAGCACTTACCAAGGCGACGATTGAACCAACCGAAAGGTCAACGTTACCACCCGTCAATATGCAAAACATCATTCCTATGGCTAGTATTAACACATAGGCGTTCTGGCGCACCAACATTGACACGTTTCTTGGCCAGATAATTTTGCCCCCGGTTAAGATCCCAAAAAGCAACATAATAACAATCAGGGCAAAAATCATCCCATATTGCCGTATATTACGATTCAAAAATTCCTTTATCTTGCTCATATACATTCCCCCAATCGCCCAGCTGAACTATTAATTATTGCGGACATGATATCCTCTTGGTTAGCTTCGCTGGTCTTCATTTCTCCTACAACACGTCCCTCATTCATTATGTACAATCGATCGCTGATTCCCAGTATCTCCGGCAGTTCCGAGGAAATCATGATGACACACTTTCCTGCCTGTGCTAACTCTAAGATTATCTTGTAAATCTCATATTTTGCACCAACGTCAATTCCTCTTGTGGGCTCGTCAAGTATCAACACATCGGGTGAGGAAAAAATCCATTTACTGAGTACAACCTTCTGCTGGTTACCTCCGGAAAGATTCCCTGCTTTTTGAAAAACACTTGTTGACTTTATGTTGAACTTTTCCCTGTAGTCTTTTCCTATAATGATTTCCTCATCTTCGTTTACAACAACACCTTTTGTGATTGCTTTCAGATTAGCAAGAGTGATGTTACCTTTAATGTCCTGTATGTGCACCAATCCAGCTGTTTTTCTGTCTTCAGTAACATAAGCAATTCCATTAGCTATTGCCTGTTCAATACTGTTCAGCGTTATCTCCTTGTCATCCTTGATAAGCGTCCCGGTTATCTTTTTGCCGTATGCCCTTCCGAATACGCTCATCGCGAGCTCAGTCCTTCCCGCACCCATGAGGCCGGCAAGTCCAACTATTTCGCCTTTTCGAAATTGCATATTTACATTATTTATTATTTTCCGTTCCTCGTTAAGAGGGTCATGTACTACCCAGTTCTTTATTTCAAAGCCTATCTCACCTATATTAGGCGTATGCTTTGGAAAGCGATCGGTAAGCTCGCGCCCAACCATCCCCTTTATTATCCTGCCTTCACTGACCGGCACGGAGTTGTCCAAAGTCTCTATTGTCTTTCCATCTCTCAGGACGGTTATGCTGTTCGCAATCTTTATTACTTCGTGGATCTTGTGCGAAATCATTATGCACGTCATACCATGCTCTTTATTTAGCGTCTTCAAAAGCTCAAGAAGGTTATTAGAATCTTCATCGTTGAGAGCGGCTGTCGGCTCATCCAAAATTAATAGCTCGCAGTTTTTTGACAGTGCCTTTGCTATCTCAACAAGCTGCTGCTTGCCAACACCTATATTTTTTACAAGTGCGGTATATTTTTCATTAAGGCCAACTTTCTTTATTAACGCCATAGCTTCTTTGTTTGTTTCATCCCAGCTTATTATGCCGTTCTTCGCTCTTTCGTTCCCTAAAAAAATATTCTCAGCAATGGTCATGAAAGGGCTAAGCGCCAGTTCTTGATGAATTATTGCTATTCCTACAGCCTCACTATCGCGTATGTTTTTAAACTTGCATTCTGTCCCCTTGTAAATTATGTCACCACTATATGAACCATAAGCATATATACCGCTTAGAACGTTCATTAATGTAGATTTACCTGCTCCATTTTCCCCAACCAGAGCATGTATCTCGCCCTTTTTTACTTGAAAAGTAACATTGCTCAGAGCGGTGACACCCGGGAATTCTTTTGTTATATTTTCCATTTGAAGGATATATTCCGACATTGTCTGCTCCTTTATCTCGCATCGGTCTATATTGGAAATCTTTCTATTATAGAGAAATCTCCTTACCTCTGCAGTTTCAACGAGGCTGCAATTGCCTCATTATAACTTTGCTGGTCTGCCTCAATTATTAGAAATGGCGGCAGCTATGCTACCGCCATTCTTATAGTCAATATATTTACTGTGCATCCGGTATATCTGATAATTCATAGTATTTGCTGTCAACAAGCAATGCTTTCCAGT
>CAYUZC010000207.1:0-4168 GCA_964449525.1 uncultured Ruminiclostridium sp. | reverse complement strand
ACTCAATATTGCTTATGGATACTTCCATAGACATCTTAGATTGGGCTACATATCTTTCTGTTGTCTTTATGCGTTCATAATTCTGCATTACTACGAAAAAAATCATTATGGGAATAATTGTACACAAAGCCAGTGTGGTAATTAGCCGGACACTAAGGCTTATAAATCTATTTTTCACTAGGCATACCCCCAAAGCATCTAAGCTGTTATATGGTAAATCGAAAATTAATAAAACGTCTATATAAATATTGGCTTATTCTAACAGACAATCGCCAAGTGCATAAAGTGCATAAAATTCAAGGCTTTTTGCCACAATAAATACATTATATCATGATGTAGAAAAACATACGTTCTTAAAAGGGTATTTAAATTTAGTGAATTTGTCAAGTACCATTAAAGGAGGTGATATGTTATATTGCTATGAATAAGTGTGTTTCGGATACTGTTTTTTATGCAAAAAGTCAAAATAGTGGAGTATAGACGCAATATCATTGGTGTACAGATTTGCTCGTGTACTATATTCTAAATATAGAGGTTAACTTCATTTCAATACTCAATAAGATAAACAAAAGGAGCTTGGGCAATGAAAGTTATTTCTTATATAAAAAAAGAAAACGTTGTGATGAAAGAAAGCAATCTAGGTTTTTTGCGCGGTGAAATGTTGCCAGGAAGTATGGAAGGCGTTAGTACTAATAAATGTGTTCTGAAAAAAGGTAGTTCCATATCTCCGGAACGTTTCTCGGACAAGGCTGTTGCATTGTTCTTCTTTAGCGGTATTGGCAGCATCAATACACCGGATAAAACCTTTAATGTTGCAGAGCGGTGCCTATATTGCCCGAATTTCGATAATGAAGTATATACCATTATTGCAGATACAGACATGGAGTACCTGGAATTCATACAGGAATTTACTGAGGATGATAAAAAACATTTTGAGATGTATCATATTATTTTGCCGTGGTTCAATAGTTTTTCTGACTGGCATTTATATACCGAAGGATTCCGTGCGGAGGAGCTTCGGACTTATGCGATTTTGCATCAGTATTATCTTGGACGCATGAGCTTGGGTGAAGTTGTCGGACCTGCCGAGGCCCGTTTAGAGCCCCACACTCATCCCGAGTTGTATCAATGGTTCTATGGCCTACCGGGAACAGATCCGTTTTTGTTTAAAGCGGAGGAAGAAGAGATTACTGTAAACGAAGGGGATTGGATATGTATACCCAATCGAGTATCCCATATTGTTTCACCTAAGAAAACCGGTGATCATATTGACTATGTCTGGTTTGAGATGGTAGTTTCCGGGAAAGAAATGTGTCCTTATTTTTATTGAGATTTTTTGCAAATTGTTTGTGTTCAAGCACAAGTTACAATAGGATTGTTAAGTTTATAAGGTTTTTGTTTTTCCTGCAGAGGTGATAAATAATTGCCTGGGGATGTATTAAAGTTATCTTTAAATGATGAAAACCTGTTCTGACAAATTTCTTCGGTGTAAAGCTGTCTTATGTAATACGTATACAAAAGTGCTCTTTATTTTTGAAACATAACAATTTTATTCGGATATGCTGATAATTTATGTTTGCATTATCAATCGGCTTTGACCTTTGTAAATTCAGAACAATATCAATACTAAACAAGTAAAAAACAGTACAACTACTTATACGAACAAAAGATAGTTTTGAGGAGGTTGAATAAATGAGTGGTGTTACTCCCTCTCTATCGACAAAAAGCTCTAGAACGGGTGGAATAAAGTATTATATGATTTTTATGGGCCCATCTTTGGTCCTGTTTATAACATTGTTTGTGATTCCTTTAATCGGAGAGGTTTTTTATTCTTTTACGAATTGGAATGGAATTGATAAGTCTTTTGATATAGTTGGAATCTCCAATTATATCAGGGCATTTTCCGATGAAACTTTCTGGACATCAATGTGGTTTACAATGAAATTTTCTGCTTTGTCTGTTATTTTTGCCAACCTTGTAGGATTTTTCTGGGCTTATATACTATCACACCCTATTCCGTTTAAGAATTTTTGGCGAGCAGTAATCTTTCTTCCACGAATCATTGGTGGTGTAATTTTAGGTTACCTATGGCGTTTTGTTTTCCAGACTGCTTTTGTGCAGTTTGGTGAGGCAACAGGACTTAAGTGGTTTTCTCAGAGTTGGTTTACTACCCCGGAGTCGTCATTTATTGCATTAGTTATTGTGTTCACTTGGACATTATCCGGTTACTTGATGCTTATTTACAGTGCGGGGTTTGCTACCATTCCGGCCTCTTTGGTCGAAGCGTCACGTATTGATGGTGCAGGACCTTTTCATGTGCTGCGGCACATAATAATTCCAATGATTATGCCTTCAATAACACAGAGTTTGTTTATAGCAATTAACTGGACCATGCTGTTATATGACACGAATATTTCTCTTACTGACGGAAACCCATTCAGATCATCAGAAGGTGTTACAATGAACATCTATGCCACGGCATTCCGCAGCAATCAAATGGGTTATGGCGCAGCTAAGTCCTTGATATTCATATTAATAATAGTTGCCATAACGTTGTACCAGGTCTATTTAACCTCACGCAAGGAGGTGGAACAGTAATGCGTAAATATTTTAGAAAAGAAGAAAACCGTCAAAAAGTAGTGTTCTTTTTTATTCTTCTTATCAGTGCATCAATTGTAATTCTTCCCTTGTTTATTGTTGTTCTGAATTCTTTTAAACCTTACCCTGAAATTGCAGAGAATATAATGGCATTACCTAAGCAATTTACATTTGAAAACTATTCCGACGCATGGAGACGGCTTAATTTTGCCGTTGTATTCAAAAACACATTGGTGATTGCTGTTTTTTCAAACATCGGTAGTATTGTATTTGCTAGTATGTTAGGCTATTGGATTGTCAGACATCCAGGACGTTTTACAAAATTCACATATTTTATGATTATAGCCGGTATGTCTGTTCCCTTTCAAGGTATTATGATAACTTTCGCCAGGGTAGTGGGGATCCTGAATTTAAATAACCATTTATATGGTGCTATTATAAGTAACTGGGTGTTTACTATGCCTATGAGCATGTTCCTTACAGCAGGTGCCGTAAAATCCGTTCCCTTTGAGATTGAGGAGTCGGCACGAATTGATGGTTGCGGTGTATTGCGAACTTTTTGGAAGATTGTATTTCCGCTTATTAAGGGAACTATTTTTACAATAGCATCATTAAATGTCATAACATATTGGAACGATTACTTGATGACACAGTTTCTACTTACCAAGAAATCAATGCGCACTATTCAGATAGCCATGCAGGCTCTGTTCAATGAGGCATTTTTCGCTTGGGACGTGGCATTGGCAGCGATTTCACTTTCGATTTTACCTTTATTCATATTCTTTATTTTTTCACAAAAACAAGTACTCACCGGTGTAACATCCGGTGCGGTTAAAGGTTAAAATTTGTGTTATTGCGCAAAATAATCTAGATCTCAATTGGCATTAAGCCATTGCAGAATAAAAATTCTAAGGAGGATTCTATGATGAAAAAGTTACTATCTTTAATCCTTACCATGGCCCTAGTACTTTCTATTACCGCTTGCGGCGGAACTACAGTTACTCCGTCTCCAAGCCAAAGTACGGCTGATTCAACCTCTTCATCAGCTCCGGCTGAAAAGCCCGCTGACGGTTCTGTAAATCTGGTAGTTACAGCCCCGCTGGGACAATGGACCGATAATTTCGACATTCTGATTGATGCCTACAAGGCAAAACATCCCGAAATCGGTACTATTGAAGCTACATTCCCAAGCACATCAGATTTCAATGATCTTCTGAAAGCAGCGGCAGCAGCTAATGACCTTCCTGACATTATTGGCACCAATTATGGTGAACCTTTTAAAGAGTGGAACCGTCACATGGCTGATTTGAGCACAGACTTTTCCGCTTTTGAATTAATGAGCGAAGAGCAAAAAACCCTTGGTACCGTGGATGGCATTGTTGCAGTAGCTCCTGTTTATGTTGAGGGTACAGGTATCCTTTACAACATGGATTTGCTTGCTAAGGCCGGCTGGAGCAAAGTTCCCGAAACTCGTGATGAACTTAAAAAGCTTTGTGAGGATTTAAATAAAGCAGGTATTCAGCCGTTTATGCATCAATGGGCAGAGACCAGCTTGAATCTGTTCAACTGG
>CAYUZC010000206.1:0-4183 GCA_964449525.1 uncultured Ruminiclostridium sp. | reverse complement strand
TTTTAATTGTAACATAGAGATAACCCAAAGTCAACCAATTACATTGGATTTTTTATGAAACAATATATCAATTTTATTACGTTTATATTTCTATTCAACTTTTATTTCAAATCTTTCAAATATTACATGATTAAAAAACTGATCTGCATTAAAGGAAGTTCTCCTGAACCTTACATATTCACGGGTGTTCTTTGATAACCAAAGTGGCACCTCAATTTTCAATAGACCACATACTTCAACAAGACTTTTTTCTAGTCTTTCCTGATAAGTGCCTTCATCATCATCTATCTCGTAAAACTGCTCTGACAATACTGTTGTTCCCTTTATAAGCTTACCTACAGTACGCATATCATATCTCCCCTATTTTTAATAAAATACCTCCACCAGATATAATCCGGATGGTGGCGCTGTTACTCCGATTAAATTACGTTGCTCGTTTTTTATTGCCTTTTCGATAATCTCCGGCTCAAAACGTCCTTTTCCTATATCTATCATGGTCCCGACCATAATCCTTACCATATTATAAAGAAATCCGTCACCTTTAGTATCATATATCAAAAGTTCTCCTTCCCTATGCCACTGAGAGGAAAGGATTGTCCTGTCAAAGGTTTTTACACTATGGCCCGCCGCACAGAATGCTCTAAACGAATTATGGCCCATGAAAAGCCCCGCAGCTCTGTTCATTGCCTCAAAATCAAGGGGGGCCCTGACATGCCAAGCCCTGTTAGCCCATAATGCCGATTTTTGATCTCTATTAATTATAATATATCTGTAATGCTTTCCCTTTGCCGAAAATCTTGCATGAAAACCATTCTTTTCTTCCATAGATTCTATAATGCTAATATTGTCAGGAAGATAGGAGTTAAGAGCAGGCGCAAAACATTCAGATGGAATGCTTGAATTAGTCATAAAGCTTGCCACTTGTCCGTAGGCGTGCACTCCTGCATCTGTTCTTCCCGCTCCATCAGGAATAATATCCTCCCCTGTAAGCTTTTTAATCGCTTTTGAAAGAACTTCCTGAACTGAAAGAGCGTTTTTTTGATATTGCCACCCATGATAGCTCGAGCCATCATATTCAATTACGAGTTTAATTTTTCTCATTATAATAATATCTTACACTCTCTTGGAAATAAGCGCCGCTCCAACAATACCAGCGTCGTTTCCCATTTTGGCAGCAACGATACTAGTACTTTTTAAATCTCCGATATAGAATGTTCTTCCTTTCATCTTCTCCCTTAAAGGCGCCAGAAGATTTTCGCCCTCTTTAGAGACGCCACCGCCTATTGCTAAAATATCTGGTTGGAATATATTTACCATGTTGGCAAGGCCGTCGGCTAGCATATCAATATACCTATCCACCACGCCAATGGCTGTCTCATCCCCCAACTTTGCTGCATCGAATGGAATCTTTGCATTTATTCTGTCCACATCACCGTCTACAAGCTCCAAAATTTTTGAAGTTGGATTTTTCGCAGTAGCTTCTTTCGTTTGTCGAATAAGTGCAGTGGCCGAGGAGTATGCCTCCCAGCATCCCTTTCTTCCGCAGGTACATGCTTCTCCGTTTAAATTTATAACCACATGTCCCAATTCAGCTCCCGCTCCGTTTGAACCTACATAGAGCTTATTGTTTATTATTATACCTCCGCCTATACCGGTCCCAATGGTAATAAGCACCACGTTTTCTTCTCCTTTTGCTGCTCCCACTATACTTTCGGCGATAGCTGCACAGTTAGCATCGTTTTCTAGAAATACAGGCACCGATATAAATTTGTGAATTTCATCTCTAATGGGTACATATCTAAAATTCAAATTGAAATTAGCTATTATAATACCTTTATCCCTATCCAGTGATCCTGGACTTCCAATTCCTACGCTATAGATATCTTTTTCAGAAAGATTTGAATCCTTTAATAGGTTTTTTATAAGTAAACATATATCGTTGACGATATCTTTACTTTCTCTTGTTCTACCTGTAGCAATACTAACTTTGTTGATTATCTTCCCATCTTCATCTACTATTCCCGCCGCTATCTTGGTACCGCCAAGGTCTATGCCTATATAATACATAATTACCTCCCTGAAAACGAAGTACGAAATTATTGCTATATAATCTCGTTAAAAGTCATAATATAATAACCCATTAATAATGAAGCTCATAACACAATCATGATATAATATACATTAAAAGATAGTCAAGTTCGTTATAATAATATAATAACCGAAAGGCAGAAAGTATGATATACGGAAAAAGCTTAATACTGAGAACTGTATACCCACATGAAGTAGAACATGTATATGAGCTTATAACTCATATAAATACTAAGGGAAGGTTTTGGCATTTAAATTTTCCTTCCGCAAATGAATTTATGAAGGATTATAACCGCTCCGGATTCTGGGGTATGGACGAAGGGCGAATGCTCATCGTTTCTCATGAAGGTGATTATATCGGAGAGCTTCTTTATTTTAAAGGCTTGGATTATCAATCAGGTTATGAGGTTGGTTATGAGCTTTTTGATTCTAAATTCGAAGGTAAAGGTTATATGAGTGAGGCTTTGCTCCTTTTTTGCGCCTATATGTTTTCAGTTCGCCCTATTAATCGAATTCAGGTAAATGCTATGGAAGGAAATCTTGGTAGCTCAAGAGTAGCTGAAAAATGCGGTTTTACTTATGAAGGTACAATGAGGAAAGCAACCTTTAATCAGGGGGAATACCATAGTTTAAGGCTATATTCGCTTCTTCGCGAGGAGTGCCCTTCATTGGATGAATTAATAAAAATGGCTTCACAATAACAGCTTAAATAAGTCAACATTTGAAGCTCCATGTATTAAATTATAATAAAAGGCTTAAAATATTTGCTGGGTTATATTCTCCATGTCGGAAGGAAATAAGAATGATTCCCCAGCTAATAACAAGAACTTTCTTTTTATATATTGTAGTTGTGGTTACTATGCGTATTATGGGCAAAAGACAAATAGGCGAGCTACAACCTTTCGAATTCGCTATTGCAGTTATGATTTCCGATCTTGCTGCAATCCCCTTGGCTGATGATACCAAAGAGCTTCATCATGCTATTATACCAATTGCTGTATTGGTCGTATGCCAGCTATTAATTTCTTTTTTATCTATTAAAGGTGTACGAGTAAGAGAAATGGTCTGCGGGAAACCAATCCTCCTTATAAGAAACGGTAAAATGCTAGAAAGAAATATGCGTAAGGAGATGTATACCATAAACGACCTTCTCGAGCAGTTAAGATTCAACAGTATTCAGAATATTAGTGATGTCGAATATGGGATTCTTGAAACCAACGGTCAATTGAGTGTTCTGTTAAAGAGTAACAAACGGGCCGTAACCCCTGAGGATCTCGATATGGATCTACCACTTGAATCCTTCGGACGGGATATCATTATTGACGGAAAACTTATTGGTAGAACTTTGGAACGGCTACAAATAAAAAGAGAGTGGCTTGACAACGCCTTAAAGGAATTCGGAATCAATGATTACAAGCAGGTCTTTTATGCTTCCTTAAATAATAATATGAAATTATTTGTTCAAAAAAAGGGAGAGTATTTAGAATAACTCCCCTTACAAACGTGTTGTTGAGGTTAATAAACTCTCAACAATTGCTTCTAATATTTCTATCTCAATTTTTTTTACATCAATTTTATCAACTATATTGTTTATATATTCAGTATAGCTAATTATTACTTTCGGTGGCTTTCTATCCACCGAAACAATTTCGTCTACAAATCTATTTATGCCATCATCATATGAAACCCGAACAAAAAAATGTGGATCAAAACTTTTTTCTTTTATTACCTCAGCTTTAATTCTTGTTTCCACGCCAAACCTCCATATATATAAAAAATTTACTTCTTATTAGTATTATCGTTATTTTATGTAGAAACATTATAGAGGGTACGCATTATGTTTTTTTGTTTCACAGCAAGAAGCGACCGCTGAATACAACACACAGCAAAGCGATTCCGACTAGGCTAACCGAAAAATCAAGCTTTGAGTAGTGTATCTCCTTTAATCTCGTCCTACCTTTACCGCCACGATAACATCTGGATTCCATTGCTTCAGCCAATTCGTCAGCTCTTTTGAAGGCGCTTACAAAAAGCGGAACCAAAACCGGAATAAAGCTTTTTATTCGTGAAAAAATATTGCCTGTATCAAAATTAG
>CAYUZC010000205.1:2254-4194 GCA_964449525.1 uncultured Ruminiclostridium sp. | reverse complement strand
TATAATCATATACATTGTCAAGGCCAAGATCTATAAAGCCTTCCCCGTCATCAAGAAAAACATTCATCTCCATGAAGTGAATCATATCCCATTGATCTTCAGGAAGAGCCAGGACACGTTGTCCGTTCTTTTCTGTAAGAATAAGGTTTGACGCATCAAATCTGTTTTGTTCTAAATAATTTACCGAAGATCTCATTTTATCCGGATTTAGCCAGCTACCCAGAGCATCACCTGCAAGACCTGTAATGCTGCTGTAGTCACCCCCTGATAAAAACGAATTCATAAGAGTACCTACTATATCTGTACCCGATGATGCTGGCGGAGGCGTTGTTTGTGTACCGCCTGTAAGACCGTTGAGTAGTGTATCCAACAGATTTCCACCACCCAGTGAAGTAATCTGGCCACCGGCTGTCAGACTGGCAAAACTTTTTATACAATCACTGTACTCTTCGTCGATGCCTATCTTGTCATATGTATTCAACATGGAATTAACTTGGGTGGTATTTCCATAAGGGAAATAAATTGATACACCGTTTGAATTTCCTATGTTTGTCGAAGTACGATTATATTTTACACAACCCCTCAAGGCTTCTGCCAAAGCTTTTGACTCTTTCGTTCCTATGTTTTCAGCAAAGTGGATGAGGTCAATCTGATTCAATTTTGAAGATGGAGAGAATTCTTTTGTGCCGGCCCGGGCATCTGATACCATCTTATATTGATCCTTGTCGATGAGTTCACTGGTTTTCTTTGAGAATTCAACCAGGGTCGATGGGACAGTACCCTTAAGCTCTGCAAGGTCTATTATTGAAAGGGTAGCCTGACTCTGAGGAGTCCTGGCTTTAACTTCCTTAACATAATCATCAATAAGCTTTTTCCCAAGATCAACCGTAGATATGGAAGGATTCTTTGAGAACTCGGTAATCCAGCCTGTATAATGCCAACCTATTCCGGGCTCGACCTCTTCAGAGGCGATCATATAATCTGCATAGGGCTCTAAAACAATAGCTGTCTCAAGTGTAGCCATAAGACATGCATCAAATCCGACCCAATCAAAGCTACAACCACCGTTCTTCAATGCGGTGCCAATTTCATCAAGAGTCATACCATCATTGGGAAAAATCTGATCATAACCGTATCCTGCTAATGATCCACCGCCATGGTCCCACATAATCAGAGAATACCTGTCAGCAGGATATTCCTTTTTACAGAATTTTATAAAGTCAGAAAGAGTGTCCGGGTCAACCATGGATTTCTTGCCCAAATCATCCTGAACCAGCTGTAAGCCATCACTGCTTAATTTATATCTTTGATTGGTTTTACTGCTTATCACATTGTTCTGCCATTTAGCTGTACCACCGGTCTCAACAATAATATTTACACTATCCGAGGTCTCAGCATAAACTATTTCCTGTATATCGGATGTAGCCATAGCAGCCTTTGTTTCAAGATCGGTACCACACATATATATCATTATTGTGGCTGTATCTTTCCCATTGCCCTTAAGAACAGTACGCTTATCCCGAGCCTGCTTTGCAACAGTCTTATCTGCCTCATAAGCACCTTTGTCCATATAAGTATCAACACCGCTATCTACCGCACTCTGAAATCCACCTAATCCAGTGTCCCCGCCTAGCAAGCTTCCGAGCAGATTACTACCTGAACCTCCTCCAAGCTTAGAAAAAAGAAAAATTCCGATAACTACAATCAGAATAATAATTATTGTATTTGATGATTTTCCTTTACCCGAAAGTAATTTAAGAACCAGTGACAAAATATCTCCGGTCCCCCGAGTTGTTCCACCGGCACGGTTTGAGGTTCCACCTGTTCTCCCTGATGAGGAACTGCCGGTTCTCCCTGAATAACCGTTTGATGAGCCAACAGGCCCTCCCGTACTGCCCTTCAAACCGTTTCCTCTTTTATGTACACTTCCGGTACCCGAT
>CAYUZC010000205.1:0-2154 GCA_964449525.1 uncultured Ruminiclostridium sp. | reverse complement strand
GAAATCAAGAAAAAGAAAATTATTTCTGCATCTGATGCCAAAAAGGGGAAAACTACTACTAAAAAACCGGTAAAAAAAAGCCCACCCAAAAAGGCTAAGGAAGTCGTAAAGGAAGTTGAAGAGGACGAAGAAGAAAATGAAATAGTTGAAGCCTCCGATTCAAGCTCATCAGCTAAGAAAAAACGATCATCCGGTTTGCGCACAGGAGCTATTATTCTTTGGGTACTAGCTGTACTCTTTGAAATAGGCGCAATTTATATGCTCAACATCGCCGAAAGCACACTGGCTATAGTAGCAATTGTACTTGACGCTATATGCTGTATTTCCGGCTCTTTGCTATGGAAAAAAGCCAACAGAATCACCCCTTGCAAATCAAAGAACAAATTTGTTGCATTCATTTGGAATCAGATGGGTGTCATAGCATGTTTGGTAGCCTTTATCCCTCTTGGATTATTCCTACTGCTGAAAGCCGATAAAATCCCTCCTAAAATGAAGCAAATAATAGCTGTTATTGCTTCTGTCGCATTCTTAGGATCGACTGCAGCTTCGGTTGATTATAATCCTCCAACCCCGGAAAGTGTCGCCCTAGCAGAGGCAGAAGCAGCCGCAAGCGGTGATTATGACGGAACAGTATATTGGACACGTTGGGGAAAATCGTATCACTTAGATACTGAATGCTCCTCTCTAAGCAGATCAACCGAGCTTATATCAGGAACAATTGAGGAAGCCTTCGAAGCTAAAAGAAACGATCCTTGCGACTTTTGTGCAGGTGGCGGAGACCAAAAATAAATCGGACTTATTTTTAAATACATATCATATATAAATGAGGAATAATAATAACCCTTGCAATTTTAAGGTTGCAAGGGTTATTATTTTATTTCAATTTTCACAGGCAGTATTATCAATGTTTCTACAGTAAAAAATAAACTCTTCATTACCAAGAGTAATACGGTCTCCATTCTTTATGATGTTTTCTTTTGTAGGTTCAATTCGCACTCCGTTAATTATTGTGCCGTTTCTGGAATTCATGTCACTTATAAAATAGCTTTCATTGGTTTTGGTAATTTCAGCATGGAGCTTACCGACGGCAGGATTATTAATATGATAGTTAACCTGGCCCTCAAGCCTTCCCATCATAAAAGGAAACTGTTTTATAATGATAGTTTCGGTACTGTTACCTAGCATTCTTTTTAAATATGGAAAATTCAAATTGTCTGCATTTAAAATTACAGTTCTGTCTTGTGTCTTTGGACTTTTTATACCACTATAAAATTTATTAGTTTCTGAAATTTCGATTTCAGAAACATCCAATCCATTTTGCTTGGAAAATGGAAAAGAAGATTTCCGCGCCATTGCCGATGCCGCATCTCTATGTACAGCTGATTCTTTATAAGTAGCAGTATTGCCGGGCACCGGTACCGAAAACGCCTTATTGACATACTCCGCGCCTTTAACTTGCCCCTTTTTTTCAGGGTTTTCCTCTGTAACTCGCTCTATTTTTTTATCAGGGCTAAATAGCTTTGAGTAAACAAGATAAGTCACAGCTCCTCCTATTAATATGAACCCTAATAATGAAAGGAGTGAATCCGGATTACTCGGCGATAAAACTCCTGTTAACATAAGAACAATGCAAAACAGCACCAGCGTTCCTATTACCGAGTACAAAACAACATATGATTTAACTGGGTAACATTGCTTTTTAGTCTTTGGCCTCTCAAAGACCTTTGCTGTTTCTTTATAGTGAGTTGACAATTGAATGTCAATTTCCTTTTTAGGTAAAGCCCGTTCAATTCTTTTATTCGTTGTTACAGCTGGCTTTGCTTTATACATCTCATTTAAGTATCTTTTTAAGGCTATTGCCTCGAATTCTGTGTCTTTAAGAATTTCAATAAGCCTCTGTATAAAATTATCGGATGGCTCATCAATAAATCGAATGTCATTAATAATGGCATTCAATAGAAAATTTCTTAGTAAATCTAAATTCTGCGGTCTATCTTTTTTGGGGAGATAAACATACCCCATTTTAAGGTTTTGAGGATCGACGAAAATGTATTCACTGTCAAAAACAATTCCACCACTGTCCAGAAGGTATTGCTCCATCATTCCCAGGAGTTCAAATATTTGCTCAATTAGATAGATAAAATCTTTTCTGCT